>DASYUH010000021.1 GCA_036001465.1 Candidatus Polarisedimenticolia bacterium | reverse complement strand
CGTCGCGCGCCAGGTAGTCGGCGATCGCCTCGGGCGTGTCGGTCTCCTCGGCGAACCGTCCGGTGTAGAAGACCCAGGCGTCGCGCTTCTCCTCGGTGGTCGCGAACGGCGCGCCGGGCAGGAGGCTGGCCCGGACCTGCTGCGCGAAGCCCCGGATGTTCTCGTGCCGGTTCACGAAAGGCAGCGCCCGCTCCGTCGAGATCAGGACGACCAGGACGAGAGATCCGATGAGCGTGGCCACCGCCAGCACGCCGCGCGATCGTGAGTGCAGGACGGCGGCCGCGATCCCCCCCGCGGCCAGTAGAATCCCGATGCCTGCCGCCAGCGGGACCATCTCGGCGTGGTGCCGGCGCGTCGCGATCGGGATCGCCACGGCCAGGACGGCCGCGATCGAGGCCCAGATCAGGAGCGGCGTCCGCAGGCGTCGGCTCGCCGCCTCGGGAGCTGCGGCCGGGCCGGCATGCTCGGATCCCCGCGCCAGGAGCCGGGCGACCAGGATCGCCGCCGCCGGGTAGAGCGGGATGATGTAGACGCCGCGCTTCCCCGTCGAGAACGAAAAGAACAGGAGGATGGCCGCAATCCAGGTGACCAGGAAGAGGGCGGCGCCCCGCCGATCCTTCTCGTCCGCGGCGAACGCCTGCGCGACCCCCCAGGGCAGGAAGACGATCCACGGGAAGAACCCCGAAGGGAAGCGCCACAGGTAGAACCAGACCGGGTGGGTGGCGTTCCAGGCGCTGACGTAGCGCTCGACGTTCTGGTGCATCAAGACCTCGATCGCCTCGCGCGGGCCCAGCCGCATCGCGAACGGACCGAACCACGACAGGGTGACCAGGACGAAGAGGATCAGCCCGGACGGGAGGAAGATTCTCCGGGCGGCCCTGAAGTCGCGCTCGATCAAGCAGGAAGGAACGACCGCGAGGAGCGGCAGGATCAGGCCGACCGGCCCCTTCGCCAGGGTGGCGAGCCCCATCATGACCCAGGCGACCCGGATCGAGGCCGCGCCTCCCTGGGGCCTGACGCGTCCCCGCCAGAGAAGCAGGATCGCCGCGAGCACGAACAGGTTGAGGGTCATGTCGATCGAGGCCCAGCGGCCGCGCGCCACGATCTGGAGCGACGTCGCGAACACCAGGGCCGCGATGATCCCGGTCCGCCGGTCGTAGAGCCAGGCCCCGAGCCGGGCGATGAGGAGCATCGCGGCGAGCGTCGCGACCGCCGACGGCAGCCGCGCCGCCCATTCGTCGATGCCGCCCAGGAGCCGCCCGAAGCCGTTGATCGCCCAGAAGAAGAGGGGCGGCTTGTCGGTGTAGAGGTGATTGTTGAGCGACAGGACGACGTAGTCGCCGCGTTCCCGCATCTCCTGCGCCACGAGCGCGAAGCGCGGCTCGTCGGGAGGCCAGAGATCGTGGGAGCCCAGGCGCCAGAAGAACAGGACGAGCCCCACGGCCACGAGGATCAGGAGCCCTGCCCGGCCGGTCGTGTCCGGCCCGCGCGCCTCCTCGTTGACAGCCACCCGTTCGTCCATCTACGATGCCCGCTCCTGGATGACCGACGACACGTCCCCCGCAGACACGCGCGCGCCGGAAAGGAGCAAGGCGCTCGGCCGGATCCGGCTCGTGGCCGTGTATGCGTTCATCGGCGTCCTCATCTGGATCTCGCGCCCGACGCCCGCCCTGGTCGCCGCCGGGGCCGCGTTCGCCCTCCTGGGAGAGACCCTGCGCCTCTGGGCGGCGGGACACCTGACGAAATCGGTCCGGCTGATCACGTCCGGCCCCTACGCCTACACGCAGAACCCGCTCTACCTCGGCCGGCTCCTGATCCTCACGGGGCTCGGGATCGCTGCGCGGATCGACGGCTACCTCAACCTCGTGCTGCTCGTCGCCGGCTATGCCGTCTTCTTCTTCTATTACATTCCGCGCAAGCTCCGGGTCGAGGGGGGCCGCCTCGCGCGGCTGCACGGCGCCGCCTTCGAAGAGTATCGCAGGAGCGTGCCGATCCTCCTCCCCGCCCTCGAGCGCTATCCCGGCGGCAACGAGTCCTGGTCGTTCCGCCTCATGGTGCGCAACCAGGAGCCTCTGGTCCTCACGGGCATCCTCCTGGTGCTCGGCATCCTGATCTGGAAGAGCGGCCATCCCTGAAAGGCCCGCGCCACGGGGCCGGCCTCATCGGGACGCCGCGCCGCCCCCAGGCGCGCTGCTCCGCGCCCCAGCCAGCGCCGCGACTCGATCCGCGAGCCGCCCGCCGATGACCGTCGCCTCGTAGCGCTCCCGCAGAAGCGTCCGGCCCCGATCCCCCATCGCGGTGCAGAGATCGGGATCGGCCAGGAGGCGGCCGAGCGCCGACGCCCACTCCTCCTCCGTCCGGGCGAACAGGCCGGTCTCCCCGTGCACGACCAGATCGCGGTTGGCGCCGACCGGGGAGCAGACGACCGGCAACCCGGCGGCGTAGTACATCAGGATCTTGAACCCGCACTTCCCCTGCGAGAACGGGCTCTCGTCGAGCGGCATGACGCCGATGTCGCAGTCGAGGAGCGCCCCCGCCTCCCCCTCCCGGCTCCAGGCGATCGTCTCGGTCGGCACGCCCGGGAGGTCGGCGAAGGCGTTGCACACCTGGACGAAGCGCATCGCCGGATGGCTCCGCGAGACCAAGCGGAGCGGCTCCGCCAGCTCCCCGAGATACCTGAGGCTGGGACGGCTTCCGATCCAGACGATCCGCATCCCGGCGGCGCGCTCGCGCCGCGTCCGTCGCGCGCGGCGGATCGCATCGTCTGGGAACGGGGCGAGATCGACGCCCGTCGGCAGGACGGTGACGTCGGCGGCAAAGCGCTGCGCGTATTCGGCCAGGAAGCGGTTGCCGGCCAGGACTCCCCGGCTGCGTCTCAGGACCGAGGCCAGGCGAAGGCGGCGCGATTCGGCGCGCCGGGTCGCGCGCTCCTCGCCGAAGCGCTCGCGCTCGTCGGGGCTGACGGCGAACACGGCGTCGTCCAGGTCGAACAGCACCGGCGCCGGACCGAGGAGGAGCGGCAGCTTCCAGCGGGCGAACAGCTTTTTCTGCACCAGGACGAGGTCGGCGCGCCGGGCGCGCCCCGCCAGGTCGACGAGGTCGACCGCCCTCGTCCCCTTCGCCACGAAGACGTCGGGCTCGACGCCGCGCCCTCTTAGAAGTTCGATGTGCTGCAGGACGCGCAGGCGGCTGCTCGGGTGATCCGCTCCGCCATTGAGGACGCACAGGAGGCGCATCCTTCTAGTTCCAGGTGATGCGCACGCCGCCGGGCGTGAATCCGAGGGCAACCCGTCCCCGCCCCGGCCCGCCTTCGGCGGCAGGGCGCTCGTGCGCGTCCCCGGGATCCGGCGCGTCCCGCCATGTGCGCCCGCCCCGGTGCGAGTCGACCACCATCCTCCCGATGCCGAGCCCGTTGGCGTAGCCCAGGAACACGTCCGGCGCCCAGTGGCGGTCCCGGTCCATCCGCTGCAGCGCCGTCAGGCCCGCGACGCCGTACAGTCCCCACGCCCCGAAACGCTTCCAGAAGCGCGTCCCCCGCGTGTCGTCCCGGTCGACGCGGAGGTGGCGGTCGATGATGGGCGCGAGCATCGACGAGGCGATGGTGACGTCCCCCGAGATGCTGTGGCCGTTCGGCTTCAGGAAGCGGACGCGATCGCCCTCCTCCGGACGGTCGCTCGCGATCACCCGTTGCGACGCTCCCGTGATCACCCCCGCGAAGGCCAGGGTCTCCAGGATCATGACGCCGGTCTCGGAGTCGTAGCGCGACCGGCGCGCCAGCCCGGCCAGATAGAAGCCGAGCGCCGCCGTGAACGGCGTTCCCAGCTTCCCCATGGTGCGCGCGTCGTCCAGGAAGCGGTCGCGTGACTCGGTCCGGTTGCGCTGCACCGCGTCTCGGACCTCATCGCGGACGAGATAGAGCGCGGCGCCGGCCCCGAGGACGGACAGGAGCTTCGCCCAGCCGGCACCGTCCAGTTGCGCCGGCCTGCCGCAGACGTAGCGCGCGTCCCGGGCGATCTGCCGCCACTCCAGGGGGGCGTCGGCCGGCCGGGCCGGCGATGGCTCCCCGGGGTCCTCGGCCCGCGCCGGAAAGGCGCCCGCCCACACCGGGGAATCGCCCGCGCACATTGCCCCAAGGAGGACGACCGCCGCGACGAGCCTGGGAGCCGTTCCGGGCATCCGGCCGGGGCGCGCGCGGTCCGACGCCCGCCTCAAGGCCTCTGTCCTCCCGCCGCCCCCGTCCCGTCCTTCGATCCGCCGGCCACGAGGAGCATCTCCCGGTGCCCGACCCGCTGCCGGTCCACGATTTCCGTCCGGGCGTCGAGCCCCCATTTCTCCGCGGCAAGAACGCTGTCCTCGATCAGGCAGAAGGCGCGCCGCTCCGAGGCGAGGTGGCGTCGCAGCTCCTCCCGTGTCTTGAGCACCGGGATGAACCTCTCGGTGTAGTAGACATAGGTCGGGCGGTAGTCCGGGTACATGGCCAGGGGCGCCCCGCCAACGGCGGCGACGACGCGGCGGCAGAACGCCCGCGCCGACTTGTAAGGGTCCATCGCCGGCATCACCTGGATGGCGATCGTCAGGTAGATCGCGGTCAAGCCGGCGGCGAACGCCCCGAGGGCCGCCCCGCCGCCGAAGCGCCGGTGCGCGACGAGGGCCGCGACGGCGGTGACGACACAGGCCCCGGCCAGGACCGCCGCCGGCGCCAGGAGCGCGGGGGCCTCGCGCGCGATCCTGGGAAGGGCGACCCCCGCGCCGCCGGCCGCCAGAAGGAGCGCCGCGCCCAGCGCCCAGGTGATCGGGCGATCGACCGGCGACGGGTCCCAGCCCATGAGCGCCAGGTCCCATGTCCGGGCCACGAGGAGGGCGAGAAAGGGGAGAAGCGGCAGCAGGTAGACGCCGCGCTTCTCGACCGAAGCGGCGAAGACCGTGAAGATGACGATGGTCCACGAGTAGAGATAGGCGTTGTCCCTGTCCGGCCGCCCGCCCCGGCGCGGGAAGGTGTGCCACAGCGAGAAGGGGAGAAGAAGCACCCAGGGAAAGAACTCCGCCGGCAGGCTGGCGAAGACGTGGTAGAACGGCTGGGCGTGGTGCTCGCCGCTGGTGAAGCGGTGTCCCAGCCGGAGCAGGAGCGCCTCGAGCGGGAATCTCTCTCCGGTGCTCCGGTAGGCGGCGACCCAGAATCCGGCCGGCAGCAACGCAAGCGGAACCCCCCACCAGAGCCCCATGCGTTTCAGGAAGCCGAGATCGCGCGTCGATGCCAGGAACACGGTCACCGCGAGAAGCGGGATGAGCAATCCGTGCGGTCCCTTGGTCAGGTTGGCGAAACCGAGGGAGAGATAGAAGACGGTCAGCCACTCCACCGCCCCCGCCTGCTCATGGGCGAGGTGGAAGGCCAGGGCCGAGAGCAGAAGCCAGAAGGTCCAGAGCATGTCCGGGTGCGCCCAGCGCGCCTCCATGAAGTAGCCGTAGGTCGTCGCCAGGATGACGGCGGCCAGGGCCCCGGTCCGTCTCCCGAACAGTCCCCTCCCCAGATGGAACAGGACGAGCAGTCCGAGCAGGGCGGCGAGGCTCGAGGGAAGCCGCAGGGTGAATTCCGTCGGGCGTCCCGCGGGGAGCGCGAAGAGCGCCGCCAGCCAGGGGTACAGGGGCGGTTTCTCGAAATACAGCTCGCCGTTGTCGTGCAGGACCTGCCAGTTGCCCGTGAGGTGGATCTCCCGCACGACCTCGCCGATGTCGGGCTCGTCGGGGGCCCAGAGATCGTGCCCCCCCAGCTGGGTGGAGAAGAGCACGAGCCCGAGAAACAACAGGAGCACGACGCAGGCGCGGTCGCTCTTGAACAGGCGGGCCGCCACGGACATCAAAGGACCGAGGCCTCGGCCGGCGGTGTGTCGTCGCGGAACTGCAGGGCGTCGAGCCGCGCGTACAGCCCCTGGCGGGCCAGGAGCTCCGGGTGGGTGCCGCGCTCGACGATCCGCCCCTGGTCGAGGACGAGGATGACGTCGGCGCGCCGGATGGTCGACAGGCGGTGGGCGATGACGAACACCGTCCGTCCCGACATCAGGTTTTGCAGGGCGATCTGGACCTCGGCCTCCGACTCCATGTCGAGCGACGAGGTGGCCTCGTCCAGGATGAGGATCGGCGAGTCCTTCAGGATCGCCCGGGCGATGGAGATCCTCTGCCTCTGGCCGAGGGACAGGCGGTGGCCCGCCTCGCCGAGCGGCGTGTCGTAGCCGCGCGGCAGCGCCTCGATGAACGCCTCGGCGTGCGCCGCCCGCGCGGCCGCGACGATCAATTCCGGCGAGACGCCGGTGCGGCCGTAGGCGATGTTGTTGCGCACCGTGTCGTCGAACAGGATGACCTCCTGGGTCACCAGGCCGATCTGCCGTCGCAGCGACGACAGCGTGACGTCGCGGATGTCCACCCCGTCGATCAGGACGGCCCCCGAGGTCACGTCATAGAAGCGGGCGAGCAGGTTCACCAGGGTCGACTTGCCGGCGCCGCTGCTGCCCACCAGGGCGACGACGGTGCCGGCGGGAACGGTGAGGTCGAGACCCTGCAGGACCGGGGCCTGGCCGTAGTGGAACTGCACGTCCCGGAACTCGATCTGTCCGCTGAACGGCGGCAGGTCGGCGGCCCCCGGCTTGTCGCGGATGAGGTTGGGCAGGTCCATGAGCTCGAACACCCGGCTGGCGGCCGCCATCGACTGCTGCACCTCGTTGTTGATCTTCACCAGGTTCTTGAGCGAGGCGTAGATCATCCAGAGCGCCGCGATGAAGGTGGCGAACTCTCCGGGAGACAGCTTGCCGGCGGCGATGCGCCGGCCGGCGTACAGGAACAGGGCCGCGGCCCCGATCGCGCCGATCATCTCCAGGACCGGCGCCGTCAGCGACATCACCCTGGCCGCCCGCTTCTCGGCCGACTGGATCCGGTCGAGCGCCTTGCCGAAGCGGTCGATCTCGAAGTCCTCCATCCCGAATCCCTGCACGACGCGCGTGCCGATGATCCCCTCCTTCATGATGCTGACCAGGTCCCCCATCTTCTCCTGGCTGCGGCGGCTGGTCGCCTTCAGCCGGGAGCCGAAGCGCGCCACCGGGTAGACCACGAGGGGAAGGAGGATCAGGCAGAACGACGCGAGTCGCCAGTTCAGGTAGAACAGCCAGGCGGCCTGGCCGATGACCACCGCCCCCAGGCGGAAGATGTCCGCCAGGTCCCCCGACACCAGCTTCTGCAGCCGTCCGACGTCGTTCACCACCCGCGAGATCAGGGACCCCGTCGGATGGTCCGAGAAAAACGCCAGCGACTGCCGCTGGATGCGGGCGTACAGGTCGGCCCTCAGGTCGCGCACCGCCTGCAGCCCCGTCCAGCGGGTCAGGTACGACGCCAGATAGGTAAACAGCCCCTTGAAGACGAACAGGACGATGATCGTGACGGCGACGAGAGCGACCGTCCCGGCCGATTCGCCGTGCCGGCGGCCGGCCCAGGAGGTCAAGGGGGCCAGCGCTCCGTCCGGGCCGAGCAGGCGGCGGATCGGCTCGAACGGATGGAGCTTGCCGGCCGTGGCGGCCGGCGCGATCGCGCTGCGCGGCAGGACCTCGTCCAGGATCGGCTGGATCAGGCCGAGGAGACCGAGATAGACGAGGGAGATCAGGATCGAGCAGGCGACGGCCGCGGCCAGCCTTCCGGTGTACGGCCGGACGTAGCGCAGGAGCCGGAGGAGGTCCTTCATCTGGCCTCGGAGGATGCGCCTTGGAGGGCCCCGGTCAGCGGGGGGGAATCTCCTGCGCGTTGAAGAAATACCCGATCTCGAAGCCGGCGGTCGCCGGGGAGTCCGATCCGTGGACGATGTTCTTCTCGATCGAGGCGGCGTGGTCCCGGCGGATGGTGCCCGCATCGGCCTTGGCGGGATCGGTGGCCCCCATCAGCCGGCGCACCGTGGCGATCGCCTCCTCCCCCTCCAGGACCATCGGCACGATCGGCCCCGAGGTCATGAACTCGACCAGGGACGGAAAGAACGGGCGCTCCCGGTGCACGTGGTAGAACCCCTCCGCCTCGCGGCGGTCGAGGCGCGTCATCTTGAGAGCGACGACCCGGAGGCCCGCCGCCTCGAACCGGCGCACCACCTCGCCGACCAGGTTCTTCGCGACGCCGTCCGGTTTCACGATCGACAGAGTCCTCTCGATCACTTTTTCCCCCCCGCGCCGCCTGGGCGGCCGCTCTCCTTGAGCGCGGCCTCGACGGCCTCGCCGATCTCGGCGGGGCTCTGGAGAACCCGGACGCCGCATTCCTTCAGGACCGCCATCTTCTCGGCCGCCGTGCCGTGCCCGCCCGCGATGATCGCCCCGGCGTGCCCCATGCGCTTGCCGGGCGGGGCGGTCTGCCCCGCCACGAACGCGACCAACGGCTTCCGGAGCTCACGGGCGGCGTAGCGCGCCGCTTCTTCCTCGGCGGTCCCGCCGATCTCGCCGATCAGCATGATGGCGCGCGTCTCCGCGTCGTCCTTGAACAGGCCGAGGGCGTCGACGAAGGTCGTGCCGATGATCGGGTCGCCGCCGATGCCGATGCAGGTGCTCTGTCCGATGCCCCGCCCGCTCAGCTGGGCGACCGCCTCGTACGTCAGCGTCCCGCTGCGCGAGATGACCCCCACGGGGCCGGGCTTGTGGATGTACCCCGGCATGATGCCTATCTTGCACTTGCCGGGGGAGATGATGCCCGGGCAGTTCGGCCCGATGAGCCGCATGCTCCCCGCGGCCAGCGCGGCCTTGACCGTCGTCATGTCGGCGGTCGGAATCCCCTCGGTGATGCACACCGCCAGCCGGATGCCGGCGTCCGCCGCCTCGAGGATGGCGTCGGCGGCCGCCGCGGGAGGCACGAAGATGAGCGAAACCTCCGCGCCGGTCTTCTCGACCGCCTGCCTGACCGTGTCGAAGACCGGGACCTCTTCGTGCACCGACCCGCCCCGGCCGGGGGTGACCCCCGCGACGATCTTCGTGCCGTACTCTCGGCAGCCGCGCGAGTGGAACGTCCCCTCCCGGCCGGTGATCCCCTGCACGACTACGCGGGTCCCCTGATCGACGAGGATGCTCATCGCGATCCCGCCAGGGCGACCACCTTCTTCGCCGCGTCCAGCATGCCGTCGGCCAGCGTGAAGTCGAGCCCCGACTCGCTCAGGATGCGCTTCCCCTCGTCGACGTTCGTCCCCTCGAGCCGGACCACGACCGGCACCCGCACGTTGACCTGGCGGATCGCCTCGACCAGGCCGCGCGCCAGGATGTCCCCGCGCAGGATCCCGCCGAAGATGTTGATCAGGACGCTCTTCACGCTCCTGTCGGCCATCAGGATCTTGAACGCCGAGGCGACCTGTTCGGAGGTGGCCCCGCCGCCCACGTCCAGGAAGTTGGCCGGCTGGCCCCCCACCAGCTTGATGATGTCCATCGTCGCCATCGCCAGCCCCGCGCCGTTCACCATGCACCCGACGTTCCCCTGCAGCTTGATGTAGTTCAGCGCGTGGGCCGAGGCCTCCACTTCGAGCGGGTCCTCCTCGTCCGGATCGCGCAGATCGCGGATCTCCGGGTGGCGGAAGAGGGCGTTGTCGTCGAAGGTCATCTTGGCGTCGAGCGCCACCAGCGTCCCCGCGGCCGTCACGACGAGCGGATTGATCTCGGCCAGGGACGCGTCGGTCTCGCGATACGCCCGCACCAGGGCCTGCATCAGCCGGGCGGCCCCGGCGGCCTGGTCCCCCGACAGGCCGAGCGCGAAGGCGATCCGCCGCCCCTGGAACGGGCGGAATCCGATCACCGGATCGACCGGCTCGATCAGGATCGCCTTCGGATCCTTGCGCGCGACTTCTTCGATCTCCATCCCCCCTTGCGCCGAAGCCATGACGACCGGCACGGATCGGCCCCGGTCGAGCGTCACGCCAAGATAGATCTCGCGGGCGATCGCCACCGTCTCCTCGACCAGGAGGCGCCTGACCTTCTTCCCCTGGGGCCCGGTCTGCGGCGTCACCAGGTTCATGCCGATGATCTGCCGTGCCAGGCCTTCGGCCCTGTCCGCGTCGTCGGCCACTTTGACGCCGCCCCCCTTGCCGCGGCCGCCGGCGTGGATCTGCGCCTTCAGGACGCACCGCCCCCCCAGCCGCGCGGCGATCGCGAACGCCTCCTTCGGGCTGAAGGCGACGTCCCCTTTCGGGATTTCGATCGCGAAGCGCTTGAGGATCTGCTTCGCCTGATATTCGTGGATTTTCATCGCGCCCCTATATAGCATCGCGCCCGGATCGTGTCAAACCGTTGTTTTGACAGGCGTTTGTTGCTCTGCTACGATCCGCGTGCGGTTCTTCCTGAGGCTCTTGTCGCGATGCCGAAGTTTCCACCCCCAGCCGAGAGGCGTCACCGCGCGGCTGGTCCTGCCGTGGTCCTGTGGCTCCTCGGCTCGCTCGCGGACCTTGATGCCGCGCCCGGTGCGTTCGCAGCACCCACCGCCGGCGCTCCGGCCGGGCCCGAGTCGGCGCCCGCATCGACGCCTCTCTCCGATCGCCTCTCGGTGATGATGCGCGCCCCCGTCCTGAACCCGGACGAGACGGGCGTCGCCGTCCTCCTGCTGCCCGAGGGACGGCCGGTTTTCCTGCGCCAGGCCAACCGGCCCTTGCAGCCGGCGTCGACCCAGAAGATCCTGACGACCGCCGCGGCGCTTGCGCTGCTCAAGCCGGAATTTGTCTACAGGACGAGCCTTTACGCCGACACGCCGATCGACGGGTCCGGCTCGATCGCGGGGAACCTGTACATCAAGGGCTCGGGGGCCCCGGATCTCGTCGGGGAATCGTGGTGGCTCGTGGTGAGGCGCCTGGCGAACCTCGGCCTGCGCAAGGTCGAGGGGGACCTGGTCGCCGACGAGTCCTACTTCGACTCCGTCAGGCGCCCTACCGGCTGGCCCCAGCCCTCGGCCGACTCCTGGTACAACGCGCCCATTGGCGCCCTGTCCTGCAATTTCAACGTGGTCACCGTGACCATCGACCCGTCCCCGATCCTGGGCGCGCGCCCGGATCTGACCCTTTCGCCGGCCGCGTCTTACTTCCAGGTCATGAACCGCGCCCTGACGACAGCCGGCCCGACATCTCTCGCTGTGACGCGCTCCTTCGAGGGGGGCCGGAACGCCCTCGTGGTCAGCGGCACGATCCGGCGCGGCAGCGGGCCGGCTTTTTTCAACCGCGCCGTCGAGGAGCCGCCGCAATACGCCCTCACCGCCTTCCGCGAGATCGCGAAGCGGGAGCAGATCGAGATTGGCGGCAATCTCGCCGTCGGCTCCGTCCCCGAGAAGGCGCGCGAGATCCACACCCACGAGTCGCGCCCACTCGGCAGCCTGGTGCGCGACATGAACAAGAACAGCAACAACTTCATGGCGGAGATGCTCGTCAAGACGCTGGGCGCCCAGTTCGTCGGCACCCCCGGCACAACCGCCGGCGGGCTCGAGGTCATTCGCGGCTATCTCGCCGGGCTCGGGATCGATCTGGAGGGGACCCGGCTGGCCGACGGCTCCGGCCTGTCGGACGACGACCGCCTGCCGGCGCGCCTGCTCGCCGAGGTCCTGGCGCGCGCGGGGGCCGATTTCGAGATCGGCACCGATCTGATCTCGTCTCTGCCGATCGGTGGCGCCGACGGCACGCTGGACGAGCGTTTCGGAGGAGAAGGTTCGCGCCGTCGCATACGCGCCAAGACCGGGCGGGTCGCGGGGGCCCTGACGCTTGCCGGCTACGCCGCGAACAAGGACGGCCGGGTCCTCGCCTTCGCCGTCCTCGCCAACCGGCCGCGCGGCACGATCGACGCCGTGCACCGCGCCATCGACCGCATCGTCGACGAGATCGCCGGCAGCACCAACACCGACCTCGGCCTGCCGGCCGCGAGCGGCGTTCCGGAGATCAGGCCAGATGCCTCGACACCGCCTCCCGCACCGACTCCGAGAAGCGACCAGGCGCCGAAGCACGCAGGCAGCAGCCGCAACAGTCCTCCTTAGGGCCCGGAGCCGGCGTGGTTTCAGGTTGACGCAGGCGCACGGACGCCGTACAGGTACCTCACCGAGGTTGACTGCATCACCCGCGCCGCACCGGAGGTGTTCGGGCCGCCGTGGTGCCGGGTCCATCGCCTCGCCTGGAGGTCACGATGCGTTCCACAATCTCTTCCTGGTCCATGGCCCTCATGACAACCTTCCTTGTGGCGCTGTGGCTCCCACCTGCGCAGGCCGGCAAGCCCAAGCAGCCGGCCGACGTACGCGTCAATCAGGACGCGTCGGGTCTCGATCAATTCGAGACGACGATCGCCATCAGCTCTCGCGACGCGAACCGTCTCGTCGCGGCCTGGTTCGAACGCGAGCCCGGGCCCGAATTCTCCGACTACCACCTCGAGTACGCCTGGACGAAGGACGGTGGAGCCTCCTGGACGAGCCGCCGGCTGGAGACCGGCTTCAACGATCATTTCGATCCCGTGCTCGCCGAGGACGGCCGGGGCAATTTCTTCCTGGCCGTCCTGGCGTTCGACGCCGAAGACCATTTCCCGCTGTTCAAGTCCACCGACGGCGGCGAGTCGTTCCAGTTCGTGTCGGAGATCCCCTTCGAATACATCGCCGACAAGCCGTGGCTCGCCGCGGATCCCGCAACCGGCGCCCTCTATGTCGTCTGGGCCGACTACCTGACCAGCGGCAGGGTCAACTTCGACATCGCCTTCTCGCGGAGCCTGGACGGCGGGAGGACCTTCACCAGGGCGCGGGGGATCTCCAACCCGGCGCATTCCGTCGGAAACCACTGCATGCTCGCCGTGGGCCCCGAGGGGGAGGTCTACGCGGTCTGGGACAACAACGACGTGTCCGCAAGGATCTATTTCGATCGCTCCTTCAATGGGGGGGCGTCGTGGACGGACGACTTCACCGTCGAGCCGGAAGTACGCACTGCGCCGGATCCGCTCCAGGGCAACGTCCGAAACCCCATGGTTCCGGCCCTGGCGGTCGATCGGAGCAACGGCCCACATCGCGGGTGGCTCTATGTCGTCTGGACCGATGCTCGCTTCGGCGACCCGGACATCCTCCTGCGCCACTCCGAGGACCGCGGAGCGACCTGGAGCGACCCGGTCCGCGTCAACGACGACCGCGCCGGGAACGGCGCCGATCAGTTTCTTCCAACCGTCACCGTGGATGGGAAGGGGCGCGTCCACGTCCATTTCCTCGATCGACGCGACGACCCCGCCAATCTGACCTACGCCGTCTACCAGGCGACGTCGACGGACGGCGGCGCGCGCTTCGGGCCCAGCATCAGGGTCTCGGATGCCCCTTACGGAGTCACGTCTTACGGGTTCGCCGGAGACTACAACCAGGCCGCGGCGGGAGGCGGCCGCATCCATCCGATCTGGTCCGGCAGCCGTTCGGGCGACATGGACATCTTCACCCGCAGCGTGAACCTGGATGACTTCGACGAGGACGGCGTGCCGAACGACGGCGACGGCAGCGGCGGCTTCACCGATCACCCCTGCACCGGCGGCGAGCGCGTCGCGTGCGACGACAACTGCCCGGGCATCGCGAACCCGCGCCAGGAGGACCGTGACGGCGACGGCGTCGGGGATGCCTGCGACTAGACCTTCAGCTTCGACACCAGCTCCCGCACCGACTCCGCGGAGCGATCGAGCGCCGACTTCTCCTCGGCGGTGAGCTTGATCTCGATCACCTTCTCGAGCCCCTGCGCCCCCAGCCGGGCCGGCACGCCGATGAAGAGATCCTTGTAGCCATACTCGCCGTTCAGGTAGATGGCGCACGGCAGGATCTTGTGCTCGTCGAGCAGGATCGCCTGGACCATCTGGACGATGGACGATGCCGGGGCGTAGTAGGCGCTGCCGCTCTTGAGAAGGTTCACGACTTCGATCCCGCCGTCGCGCGTGCGCTGCACGATGGCGTCGATCTTGTCCTTGGGCAAAAGCTCGGTGATCGGGATCCCGGACACGGTGGAGTAGCGCGGCAGGGGGACCATCGAATCGCCGTGGCCGCCGAGCACGAAGGCGTGGGTGTTCTCGACCGAGACGCCGAGGGCGTCGGCGATGAAGAAGCGCATGCGGGCCGAGTCGAGGACGCCGGCCATGCCGAGGACGCGCTCGCGCGGGAAGCCGCTGACCTTGAGGGCGGTCCAGGCCATGGCGTCCAGAGGATTGCTGACGACGATCAGGATGGCCCGCGGCGAGCGGCGCGCCACCTCCTGGGTGACGCTCTTGACGATCTCGAAGTTCTTCTGCAGCAGATCGTCGCGGCTCATGCCGGGCTTGCGCGGCAGGCCGGAGGTGATGACGACGACGTCCGAGTCTCGCGTCTCCTCGTAGCCGTTGCTGCCGGTGAGGCGGATGTCGTAGCCGTCGACCGGGCCGGCTTCGTTCAGGTCGAGCGACTTGCCCTGCGGCAGGCCCTCGACGATGTCGACCATGACGACATCGGCCAGGCGGCGCAGGGCGATCCGCTCCGCCGCCGAGGCGCCGACGTTGCCGGCGCCGATGATCGAGACTTTTCTACGCATGAACGCTCCCCCGGCTGACGGTTGGCTCTCAGTGGGCTTCTTCGATCTGGGACATGATGATGTTCGCGAACTCGGAGGTCTTGACGGTCGTGGCCCCCTCCATGTTCCGGGCCAGGTCGTAGGTCACGCGCCGGGTCTTGATCGCCAGGCGCATCCCCTCGACGATCAGGTCCGAGACCTCGCGCCAGCCCATGTACTCGAACATCATGGCGCCCGACAGGATGAGCGATCCGGGGTTGACCTTGTCCTGTCCGGCGTAGGCCGGAGCGGTGCCGTGCGTCGCCTCGAAGACCGCCGTGATGTCGCCGATGTTCGCCCCGGGCCCCAGCCCCAGGCCGCCGACCTGGGCCACCGCCGCGTCGGAGAGGTAGTCGCCGTTCAGGTTCGGCGTGGCGATGACCGAGTAGTCGGTCGGGCGGATCAGGATCTGCTGGAAGATCGAGTCGGCAATGCGGTCCTTGATCACCACCTTGCTGGCGGACGGCTTCGCGAGCCTCGAGGCCTCCTCCTCGGTCAGCGTGAACTCGGGGAACTCCTCCTTGGCCACCTGGTAGCCCCACTCCTTGAAGGCTCCCTCGGTGTACTTCATGATGTTCCCCTTGTGCATCAGCGTGACGCTCGGCTTCTTGCGCTCGATGGCATAGCGGATCGCCTTGCGCACCAGCTGCTTCGTGGCCCGGGCGCTCATGGTCTTCACGCCGATGGCCGAGTCGGCGGGGATCGAGCAGCCCATCTCCCGGTTGAGGAACTCCACCACCTTGCGGCACTTCTCCGTGCCATCGCGCCACTCGATGCCGGCGTACACGTCCTCGGTGTTCTCCCGGAAGATCGTCAGGTCGATGTCCTGCGGCCGCTTCACCGGCGACGGCACCCCCTCGAAATACCGAATCGGGCGGATGCACGCGTAGAGATCGAGCTCCTGCCGCAGCGAGACGTTGAGGCTGCGGTAGCCGCCGCCGATCGGCGTCGTCAGCGGCCCCTTGATGGCGACGGTGTAGTAGCGGATCGCCTCCATGGTGTCCTGCGGCAGCCACTCGCCGTACTTGTCGCGGGCCTTGCCGCCGGCGTAGATTTCGAACCAGTGGATCTGCCGCTTGCCGCCGTACGCCTTCTTGACGCCGGCGTCGAACACGCGGCGCGCGGCCGCCCAGATGTCGGGGCCGATGCCGTCCCCCTCGATGAAAGGGAGAATCGGGTTCGGCGGGACGCGCAGCTTCCCCTCCACGACGTCGATGCGTTTCCCTTCGAGCGGCACGTTCAGCTTTTCGAATTTCAAGTTGACGGTCTCCCCCGCACCCGCTTCCGGCCGCGTGGCCGCGGCCTCGTTCCATGCGCGTGACGTCCCGGGCGTCCTGTCTTCAGGAATGAGGGTCGAATCTAGCACAGCGCCCGGCGCGTTTCAATACTGCACCAGCGAGCCCTCCTGTCGGGCCTTGCGCACGGCGAAGCGAAAGGCGACGATGCCGAAAGGCATCAGGACCGCGACGAACAACAAGAGCGCCTCGATGTCCGGCAGGATCTCGGAGAACCGGCTGCCGCGCAGCAGCGACCTCCGGAGGGCGCGCAGGGCGTAGGTGATCGGCAGGAAGCGCGACCAGCCCCCGAGCCACGGCATGTCCTCGGGGGGATAGAAGACGCCGCCGACCAGCGCCGATCCGCTCGCCACGAGATAGGTGATCGGGTCGCCGCGCTTCAGATAGAGGACGAAGGCGGCCGACAGGATGCCGATCCCGGAGAATGCCAGGACGGTCAGGGCGATGACCAGGAGGGCCGGCAGCAGGTTGTCCAGGTGGATGACGACGCCGAAGAACAGCCGGCCGATGACGAGGTACGCGAGGACCTTGATCGACGTCAGGAGGAAGTCCCAGAGGGACGACCCCAGGACGATGGTGCCGATCGAGGTCGGCGTGACCAGCATCGCCTCCAGCGTCCCGGTCATCTGCTCCCCCCGCACCTTGCCGCCGAACGACACCAGCGCCGACGACAGGTAATGAAGGAGCGCCAGGCCGAGGAGAACGTAGGAGAAATAGTCCACCCCTTCGAGTCCGGGGGTCGTCGGCGGGGCGTTGACCACCCGCGACACGAAGTACCAGATGAGGATGGAGAAGAAGATGCCGAACGCCTGCATGACGAACGACGTCCTGTAGGACGCCTCGATCAGGAAGTCGCGCTTGATGAAGGCCGGAAGCGTGCGCAGCGCGATCACCGTGCGGCCCTCTCCTCGTCCGGGGACATGCGATCGAAGACTTCCTGAAGACTCGGCTCGCGCCGCGCGCATGAGACGATCGTGGCGCGCGCCGCCAGGATGGCCGCGAGCAGGTCGGAGAAGGCGGTCCCGTCCCGGTCCACCTCCGCCAGGAGCCGCGCCATATCGCCGTCCCGGCGCTCGATCCGAAGCCGCCAGCGCGCCCCGGCCGGCGGGTCCTGAAGCCCGCGGACGGCCAGGATGTACTCGTCCCTGCCGGGCAGCCCCGCGGTGATCGCGGCCACGCTCCCCTCCTTCAGGATATGGCCGCGGTCGAGGACGACCAGCCGGCCGCACAGCTCCTCCGCCTCCTGCAGGTTGTGGGTCGCCAGCACGACCGTCTTCCCTCGCTCGCGGTTGAGGCGATCGAGGACGAAGCGCCGCAGGTGCTTGGCCGCGATCGGGTCGAGACTGCGGGTCGGCTCGTCGAGGCAGAGGACCGGCGGATCGTGCAGGAGCGCGCGCGCGATCGCCAGTCGCTGCTTCATGCCGGTGGAGTAGCCCATGAAGGCGCGGTCGGCCTGGGGCTCCATCTCGACCACGCCGAGGAGGGTGGCCGAGACGCGCCGCGCCTCCGCGGCCCCCAGCCCATACAGCCGGCCGAAGAACTCCAGGTTCTCCCTGCCGGTCAGCCGCCAGTAGAACGAGCGCTCGTCGGAGGTCATGAACCCGATCGCCCGCTTGACCTTCTGATCGTCCCGGGCCACGTCCACTTCCTGCACCAGCGCCCGGCCGGAGGTCGGCAGGACCAGGCCGGCCAGGATCTTGAGCAGGGTCGTCTTGCCGGCGCCGTTCGGGCCCAGAAGCCCGAAGAACTCGCCGGCCTGGACGTCGAGGTTCAGGTCCGCGAGAGCCGTGATCCGTTCGGCTCGGCGGAACGGGTGCGGGACCAGGTCGCGCAGCGAGCGCCTCTTGACGTAGACCTTGGAGAGGCCTTCCGCCCGGATCGCGGTTGTCATATCAGCGACCCTGCAGTTTGCGGGTGTTCCAGGTCTTTCGGTACTCCTGGTGCTCGGGGTCGTCCGGGTAGCGCTCCCCCTCCGGATACGGGTACGCCGACATCCCCTTGAACGGCAGCGGCTCGACCGTCTCGGAGAACGCGGTGTGCGGGTCCATGTCCTTGCAGTAGCCGCTGGTGTACAGCATGAAGCTGCGCTTGAAGCGGCGCGGCACCTCGGGGAGCCCCTTCGTGGCGAACTCCAGGCTGACCTCTTCCCCCTTGCCGAAGATGACGAAGCGGTCGTCCGTCCGCGTCAGGAGATCGGTCACGCGCCCGAACCTGGTGTAGTCCCCGGTCATGACCCGGAACGGCTGCGTGTTGTCCAGGATGGAGTAGTCGTAGATCTTGGGCTCGCGTCCGTCGGGGCTGTGCTCCCGCGGGAAGCCTCTGCGGTGCAGGTGGGCGCCGGCCGGCCTGATCTCGGCCACCTTGACCTTCTCCTTGAGCTCCTCCTCGGACAGAGGCTCCGCGATGAAAATCTGGTCCCAGTAGATGCGCATGTTCGTCCTCAGCCGCAGCTGCCGCGACGCCAGAGGGGCGAGCCCCCGGAGATCGACGCTGATCATGCGCGGAAGGCCGGGCGGGAATCCCATCGGATCGAGCACCGGGCGGAAGACGTTCTCGTCCTTGTCGATCATCTCGAGGACGGGCGGCGTCAGGGCCATCCCCTTCTGGTGGGCGGCGTAGTTGGCCGAGGAGTACTCGAAGTCCACCCAGCCGTACAGGAAGAGGACGGGCCGCTCGAGCTTGCGGACCGGCTCGGGGAACTCCAGGGTCAGGTGATGCATCTCGGCGTACCCGGCGAGCCGGTCCAGCCGGAAGTTGTCCGGGTAGAGGCGGTCGATCTTCCGGATCGTGTCCGTGACGTCCCGGTCGTTGTGGTCGTGGACGCGGTCCGGGAAGACGCGCGCGTCGCGCTTCACGGCCAGCACGCGGTGCGGCTGGCGCTCCTTTTCGCCGAACGCCCCCAGGGGATAGACGTCGATCTCGTCCGGGTGATCCAGGGCGACGAGCTTCACCTCGTCGAGATAGGTGATCTCCTCGAGATTCTCCAGCAGCTGCAGCCGGTAGGCGCCGTCCGTCGGCTGGAGCGCGTCCGGCTCGATCTTCACGTACTCCTCCGGCTGGGGCGTGCCGTAGACACCCGGCGCCATCCAGAGCCCCAGCCCCCCCACGCCCAGGAAATCCGTCACGAAGCCGTACCTCCTGCCGTTCCAGGCGAACAGCAGCGGGCACGACGATCCCTTGCGGTCCAGCTCGTTCTCCTCGACCCGCTGTCCGGCCGGCACGTCCAGCTCGGATTGCAGGACGCCCCCCGGCCAGATCAGCCGGACGACGTCGGCCACCCCTCTCTCCCCCAGCCCGAAGTGCGCCTCGGGGGGGGACTGCGACAGGTAGCCTCCGCCGGCCTGCACCTCGCGGCGCTGCCAGGTCGGCCCGGCGAGCACCTCGATCTTGGAGCCGATCCCCTCCTTGTTGCTGTTGAGGCCGCGCGGCACCACTTCGAGCCAGCGGTTCCGGTTTCCCCCTTCGTTGCGCAGGAGGATCGGCGCCCCGCCATTCTGCGTCACGACCAGGTCGAGGTCGCCGTCGCCGTCCAGGTCCGCCGCCGCGGCGCCGCGGCCGTCCTTGACCGCGATCCCGGAGAGGCCGGTGGCCTCGGACTTGTCCCGGAACCGGCCCGATCCGTCGTTGAGGTGGAGGGCGAGAGCCGAGCCGGCGGCGAACAGGTCGAGGTCCCCGTCGTTGTCGGCGTCGAACAGGACCACCCCGAAGGCCCCTGCCCCGGGAGGATTCGGGATCTCCCGAGGGGTGAACAGCCGCGTGGGACCGTTGAGGTACAGTCGCAGAGGCTCCCCCGTCCCCGAGGCGAACACCAGGTCGGCCAGCCCGTCGCCGTCGACGTCACCGGCCGCGATTCCGCGCCCGGCCCCCTTGGACGCCAGGCCCGCGTCCTTGCCGCGCGCCGTGAACCCCTTGTCCCGCCTGTTGTCCAGGAGCGAGTCCTGTCCCCCCGCCGACGACAGGGCCAGGTCGATGTCGCGGTCGGCGTCGAAATCGGCGAACACCGCCCCGACCGTCCCCTGGGCCGGCCCCGAGATCTTCATGGACACCGTGCCGTCCGCGAACGTGCCGTTCCCCTTGTTGAGCAGGAGGACCGGCGTGGCGTTCT
This sequence comes from Candidatus Polarisedimenticolia bacterium, assembly GCA_036001465.1. Classification (NCBI taxonomy): domain Bacteria; kingdom Pseudomonadati; phylum Acidobacteriota; class Candidatus Polarisedimenticolia; species Candidatus Polarisedimenticolia bacterium. The sequence continues at coordinate 26,787 of DASYUH010000021.1, read as the reverse complement.
CCTGCGTCCCCGGCCGGCGGAGTCTTCCGATCAGAAGATCCAGATCGCCGTCATGATCGATGTCCCCCCACGAAGCTCCGACCGGGAACCCGGCCACCGCGGCATGCGCCTTGGCCGTGATGTCCTTGAACTGTCCGTGGCCGTCGTTCTCGAAGAGCGCCGTCCCTCCGAGCCGCGTGAGGAAGAGGTCGGCGTCGCCGTCGTTGTCGAAGTCACCGAGGGCGGCCGCCATGCCGGCCCCCTCGAACGGCAGCGCGGACGCGGCCGCTTCGAAGGCCAGCCCCCCCTTGTTCAGGTAGAGGGCGGGGCGCGCCTTGCCGTCCGCCGAGGCATTGGCGAACACCAGGTCGGGGCGCCCGTCGCCGCTCAGGTCGCCGATCGCCACGCCGGAGCCGTAGCGCGCCGCGCCGGCGCGCGTGCCCGCCGGGCCGCCGTCAGGATCGCCGCCGGGCCCGCCGTGCCGGAAGGTGATCCCGGAGGCCGCGCTCTGATCGCTGAAGCGGATCTCGATCGGCGGCGGCGCCGACGGCGGCCCGCCGAGGGCGCGGTAGTCGGTGATCACCAGGGCGTAGCGGCCCGCCTCGCCGTACTGCGTGCCGGTCGGGACGGCGAACTTCGGGTTGGCCGCCAGCTTCTGATAGGCCGCCATCTCCCGGTTGCCGTCGGCCTGCCGGCCGGATTGCAAAAGGGCCCGCGCCAGCTGATAGCGCACCGACATGCTGTTCGGGTCGACCTCGCGCGCCCGGGTCAGGGAGGCGATCGCCGGCTCGAACTGGCGCTGCCGGGCATGCAGGAGCCCCAGGTTGTACAGGATGTCGCCGTCCTCCGGATCGATCGACCGGGCCTTCTGGAGCGCCTCGATCGCCTCCTGCGTCTTCCCGTCATTCTTGTAGTGCAGGGCCAGGCCGTAGTGGGCGTGCGGCAGGGCCGGATCGAGGCGCACCGCCTCCAGGAAGGCGCTCTTCGCCCCGGCCGCGTCGCGGGCGTAGAGGGCCGCGAGGCCCAGGTTCACGAACCCCGGCGCCCAGCCGGGGGCGCCGGCCGTGACCTTCCTGAACTCGTCCACCGCCTGCGCGTGCTTGAACTGCTCCATGAGGGCCGCGCCCCTGTTGTTGGCGCGGATGACGTCGTCGATGGCGGTCGCCGTTCCGGCCGGAGGGCCCGGAGTCGCGGCCCCCGCGCACATCAAGGCCGCCGCGACGGAGCCGACGACGGCCGCCGCCAGGAGGCCGCGACCCGCCGTCGCGCTCATGCGCCCCTCCTCAGGACCCTGCCCGCCGGCTGCGGCCGGAAGGCGCCGCTTCGCACCACGCGCCGGCCGTTGATCAGGACGTCATCGATCCCGGCGGCGTGCCGCCGCGGCTCGGTGAAGGTGGAGCGATCGGCGACGGCAGCCGGATCGAAGACGACGAGATCGGCCTTGCACCCCTCCCGGACGACTCCCCGATCCCGCAGCCCCAGGCGCTCCGCCGGCAGGGAGGTCATCTTGCGCACCGCCTCCTCCATGGACAGGAGCCTCCTCTCCCGGACGTAGTGCCCCAGGACCCGGGGGAAGGCGCCGCAGGCCCCCGGGTGCGGAAACCCCTTGCCGATCTCCCAGGCGTCGGTCACGAACGCCAGCCGCGGCGAGCGCAGCAGCGGAAGCAGCGGTTCGTCCGTCGTCTCGTCCCCCGAGATCCCGAAGATCAGCTGCGTGGCGACGCCGCGCTCCTCCAGAAGCAGGTCCGAGAGGGCGTCGAACGGGTCGGCGCCGCGCCGCCGCCCCAGCTCGGCGATCGTCAGATGCTCGTCCTTCTTGTTGGCCGCGCCGTCGACGTGCGCCAGGCGGATGTGGTCCCAGCCGCACTCGCGCGCGATGTTCATCGTCCAGCGCCCCTCCCCTTCCCAGGGAGGCCACGACGCCGCGGCCTCGGCGACCTCCCGCTTCATGCGCCGCCGCAGCTCCTTGTCCCGAAGCCGCTCGAGAAACGCCGAAACGCCCCCGTCCAGGGACCAGGGAGGATACAGCGCCAGCATCGTCGTGCACACCGCCGTATAGGGTATGAGGTCCGCCGTGATGTCGATCCCTTCGCGCCGCCCCGCTTCTTCGGCCGCCAGGATGTCCGGAGTCCCCGCCCAGGCCCTTCGGCCGACCGTCTCGACGTGCGAATGGTGCACCGGGACGCCGGCCCGCCGCCCGACCTCGAGCAGCTCCTCGACCGCCTGCGTCAGGGTCTCGCGGCTGCTGCCGCGCTGGTGGAAAGCGGAGAACCCGCCGGCCATTCCCGCGGCGCGCGCCACACCCACCAGCTCGTCGGTGTCGGCGAACTGCCCGGGAGGGTAGATGAGGCCGAAGGAGACCCCGAAGGCCCCTTCCGCGACCGCCTTGCCGGCAAGCCGCTCGAGGACGCGCATCTCGTCGGGCGCCGGTCGGCCCGCCCGCGCCCCCATCGCCAGGAGCCGCAGCGGCCCGTGCGCCGCCAGGGAGGCGACGTTCAGCAGGGGCCGCTGGGCCTCGACGTGGTCCAGGTACGAGGCGAACGAGGACCAGCTCCACGCCACTCCGTCCGGCGTGATGAAGCCGCAAACCCGCTCGACGTCCGGCTTCGTCCCGCCGGAAAGCGGCACGCAGCCGATGCCGCAATTCCCCAGAAGCTCGGTCGTGATCCCCTGGCGCACCCGCCCTTCGAGAAGAGGCGCCTGCCTCTCGAGGGGGAGCGTCAGGCACAGGTCGGAGTGGGAGTGCAGGTCGATGAACCCCGGGGCCACGACGCGGCCGCGCGCCTCGATCCGCTCCGCCCCTGCCGCGTCCGCCAGGCCGGGGGCGACGGCGACGATCCGGTCCCCCTCGATGGCGACGTCCGCCTCGAAGGCCGGCCTGCCGGTCCCATCGATGACCTGTCCGTGGGCGATGATCAGATCCAGGGCAGGGCTCCGCTTCAGCGGCCGTTGCGGCGCCGATCACCCGGGGACCGGAGCGCCAGGTAGCGCTCCTTGTTCGATTTCAGATTGCTGGCCCCCTGCCCGCAGGGGGCGCATCCCGGGTAGGTCTCGCGCGCGTGCCGGTAGCAGCAGTCCAGGAGGTTGTACCAGACGCCGTATTTCCAGCAGAAGAAATCGGCGTCCGCGGGGCGGAAGTTGCACTTGAGAAGAAGCCGTCGCTTGGCGCGGCCGGCCTCGTCGGCGCCTTCCGGCTCCGCCGGGACGATGATGGTGTGGAGTTGCCCCCTCGCTGAACCCATGGGGGACATTCTAATGCATTCCGGCTCGGCGCGGCGGAGCATGCCGCCCGCCACGCAGATTGTACTTGACAGCCATCCGTTGTGACCGTAGGGTTGCAACACTGGCATTCTTGAGAGCGGCCGATGTGTCGTCTGCCGATTCGGTTCCACTCGGTCGTTTGCGCCGCAGTGCTTCTGGGGGGCGAAGCCCTCCACGCGGCCCCGGCCACGGTTCGCGATCTCGGTTTCGCCCAGCGGCTCAAAGCGCAGGAAGCGATCGAGCGCGTCTACTATTCCCACCAGATCGACGCGACTGCCCCCTTCGAGGCGGCGGTTCCGCGCGACGTCCTTGCCCGAAAGGTCCAGACCTATCTCCGCCAATCGGCCGCCCTCGAGCGGATCTGGCATACGCCGGTGACCGCAACCATGCTGCGGAGCGAGGCGGAGCGGCTGGCGCGCGACAGTCGCATGCCCGATCGCCTGCGCGAGCTTTACGCGGCGCTCGGCGACGATCCTCTGCTGATCCAGGAATGCCTGGCGCGACCGAGCCTGGTCAATCGCCTGATCCGGAATTTCTTCGAGTCCGACGGCGACATCCATCGCGGCGCGGTCGCACGGCGGTCGTGGGACGACTGGTGGACCTCGGTCGAGCCGACGCTGGATCCCGGCGCGGTTCAGGCGGTGGCCTCGGACGCGAGCCCCCTCCCAGTCTCGTCCTCCTGCCCGGTCGGGGATGTTTGGGAGAACGGCGGCATGGACGACGTGCCGGACCCGCGCTCCGGCCCGCGGACGGTCTGGACGGGAAGCTTGCTTCTGACGTGGGGGGGCCACAACCTTCTTTACAACCTGTTCGGCTCGGGCAGCCGGTACGACCCGGCGACCGATACCTGGACGCCGATGAGCCCGATCGGCGAGCCGGCGGGGCGCTACTTCCACACCGCCATCTGGACCGGCAGCGAGATGATCGTCTGGGGCGGATTCGCCTTCCCCGACGGGCAGCTGACGAATACCGGCGGCCGCTACGATCCGGTGACCGACACCTGGCGGCCGACCTCTACCGACAGCGCACCCCGGGCGAGGGCGGAACACTCGGCGGTCTGGACGGGCAAGGACATGATCGTCTGGGGCGGCACCTACGGCCTCAGAACAGGCGGCCTGTACGATCCCGCCACCGACACCTGGCGCGCGACCTCCGAAGTCAATGCTCCGGAGGGACGTCACGCCCACACCGCCATCTGGACCGGGAGCCGCATGATCGTCTGGGGCGGGGAGTCGAATTCGATTCCCGTCTCAGGCTTCGACACGGGCGGGATCTACGATCCGGTCGGCGACACATGGCAGTCGATGTCGACCTTCAATGCCCCGACTCCACGTGACCGGCACACGGCGGTTTGGACCGGCGAGGTGATGATCGTCTGGGGCGGGGAGATCGAGTCCGGCGTCCAATCGTCGGGAGGGCTCTACGATCCCGACCACAACACCTGGATGGCGACGTCGACCGTCAACGCAGCCCCCGGCGACCACGGGCACACGGCCGTATGGACCGGGAGAGAGATGCTGGTTTGGGGGGGGTACGCCGCGGGCGGCGGGCTGGCTGGCGCCGGCGGCCGCTACGATCCGATGCGGAACTCGTGGAAGCCGATGTCGACCATCAACGCCCCATCGCCGCGCAACGAGCACGCCGCCGTCTGGACCGGCGATCGCATGATCGTCTGGGGCGGAACGGAGCTCACCGGACCGACCAACACGGGCGGGCGCTACGACCCCGGCAGCGACACGTGGACGCCCACATTCGCGGGAGACGCCGCGCGCGGGCGGCAGGGCCACACGGCTGTCTGGACCGGGAACCTGATGCTGATCTGGGGCGGGGGCGCCTACCCTTCCCTCGACCTCGAGGGGGGACGCTACGATCCTGCCATCGACGCCTGGAGCCCGATCGCGAGCGCGGGTGCGCCCCCCGCAGCGAAGTACGGTCACACGGCCGTGTGGAGCGGGCAGGAGATGATCGTGTGGGGCGGCGGCAGCCCCGATTTCGACACCGGCGGCCGCTACGACCCGATCGGGGATACGTGGCGTCTCCTCCCCACGGACGGGGCGCCGTCGCCCCGGGCCTATCACACGGCGGTCTGGACCGGCAGCCGGATGGTGATCTGGGGCGGTTCGCATTACGACCCGCCGACCTTCACCCGCACCTACCTCGACACCGGTGCGGCATACGACCCTTCGACCGACGCGTGGACCCCGACCTCGAATTTCGGCGAGCCGGCTGGCCGGCAGCAGCACACCGCGGTCTGGACGGGCAGCAGGATGCTGGTCTGGGGCGGAGCGAGCACGACGTTCATGGACTCGGGCGGGTCCTACGACCCGGCGATGAACACCTGGTCGACCCTGTCGATGACGGATGCGCCGAGCGCCCGCGCCGAGCATATGGCCGTGTGGACCGGACGGGAGATGATCGTCTGGGGAGGCCAGGGGGTCGGTGGCTTCCCCAACACCGGCGGGCGCTATACCCCGTCCACCGATTACTGGTTCGCCGGCCACCTGCCGACCACGAACGCTCCGACCGGCCGCTGGCACAGCGCGGCCGTCTGGACCGGTGACGAGATGATCGTCTGGGGTGGGTGGGTGAACCGAGCGGGGGATAGCCCGGACTTCCTCCTCAATGACGGAGGACGGTTCGATCCGGTCGCCGGCACCTGGACGCCGACCACGGTGATTGGGGCGCCGACGGGACGTCTCCGACCCACGGCGATCTGGACGGGCACGCAGATGATCGTCTGGGGCGGCTCGGTCGGCCCCTTCGCCTTTGTCGCTTCCGGAGGGCGGTACTGCGCCTGCGTCGCACGCTTTTATCCCGATGGGGACGGAGACGGCCTCGGTGACCCGGCTCAACCCCTGCGCGCCTGCGCCGCTCCGGGCGGCTACGTGGATGCCGGGACCGATTGCAACGATGCGGACCCGGGTTCCTGGGCGGCCCCGGGCGAGGTTCGCGACGTCACCTTCGTCGACCAGGCATCGCTCACCTGGGAGCCGCCGGCGAGCCCCGGCGCCTCATCCATCCTGTACGATGTCCTGCGCTCAGGCGATCCGCGTGACTTCGTCTCGGGGTCGACCTGCGCGGTCTCCGATTCCACCGGCCCCGTGGTCACCGACGCGGAAACGCCGGTCACGGGGACCGCCTCCTACTACCTGGTAAGAGCCCAGAACGCCTGTCCCGACGGAGAGGGGCCGCTGGGGTCCGATTCGAGCGGGACACCCCGGACCGGGCGCTCCTGTCCCTGACCGCCGCGTTGCAGACGCCAGAAACAAATCGCCGGCGGTGACGCTTGCAGACCCCGTGCGGGGCTGCTAGAGTCGACGGCCCGATGAAAGCACCTCACCGAATCTTCCTCTCCGTCAGCCCTCTCGCCCTGCTCGTCCTCGCCTCGAGCTGCGGGGGGAGCGCGCCCAACCTTCCGCCCGAAGAGGCGGTCAAGGTACCGGCCGGCGGCTCGCTCGTCGTGTACGTCGAGGCGCCGGCGCGCACGGCGGGGCCGGTCCTCAAGACATTCGAGGAGCAGACCGGCATCATCGTCACCGCCAACTACAGGGACACGCTCGGGGATCGATTCATGCCGGCCTTCAAGGAGGAAGCGGCGCAGAAGCGAGTCGACCTCTTCTGGGGGGACTCCCCTCTCGCGGCGATCGACCTTGTCGACGAGGGGCTGGCCGTGCCGTTCCGGCCGGCCGGGGCGCGCCCGGTCCCGGCGCAGTACCACGACCGGCAGTTCCGCTGGATCGGCTTCGCCGCCAACCCGCGCGTGTTCATCTACAACACCAACCTGATGAAGCAGGAGGACGCCCCGGGGGAGACCTCCGAGCTGGCGCGGGCCCCCTGGGCCGGCCGGGGCGCGATGCCGCGCATCGCCTCCGGGGCGCCGGCCTTCCACGCCGCCGCCCTGTACGCCCTGTGGGGGAAGGAACGGGCCCGGACGTTTTTCGCCGCGCTCCAATCGAACGGGACCGCCATCGTCGAGGACGACCGCGCCGTGCGCGGCCTCGTGGCATCGGGGAAGGCATCGTGGGGCATGCTCGGTCTCGACGAGGCGATCTGCGCCAGGCGCGAAGCGGAGCCGATCAACATTCTGTTCGCCGACCGCATGGGGATGGGGACGGTCGTCCCCCCGCAAGTCGCGGTCCTGATGCGGGGGGCGCCCCATCCCGAGCAGGCCAAGGGACTCTTCGGCTACCTGTTCGCGACCGAAGGGGCGTGGCTCTTCGGACAGAACGACTGCCCGCTCGTGACCTTCCTGCCCGACATCCCGAAGCCGGAATGGGTCCCCTCGATCGGCTCCTTCAACGTGGCCCTCCTCGACCCGGAACTGGCCGCGCGGGCGTACCGCGAGAATCGCGACGCCTTCCTCTCCTGGGGGGCCGGAAACGGCGCGCCACCTCCTTGACAGCGCGACGTCCAGATGACGGACAGATCGTCGCAAACCCGCATCAAATCTGGATTATCACGTTGCGGCACCATCCGCCCGGTGGTATAGAATACCCAGCCGACCGGGGAGAGGATGAAGCCCCCCCGGACTTCGGGGGGCCTCCATGCAAGGCGATTCCACCACGACTCCGCCGCGTACCCCTGTGGCGGCCACGCGGAAGCTGCGCATCCTGGTCGTCGACGACGACCAGGACAGCGTCGATCTGCTCACCCAGTGGCTGACCATGGGGGGCTACGAGGTCACGAGCGCCGGCGACGGCCAGGGGGCCCTGGCCCGCGTGCAGTCGGACCGGCCCGACCTCGTGCTTCTGGACCTCGCCATCCCGCCGCCCGACGGCATGCAGGTGATGCGCGCCATCAAGCGGGACCGCGTCATGTCCACCGTCCCCGTGGTCGTGATGACCGTCAAGCGGGACGTGAAGAGCAAAGTCGAGTGCCTGAAAAGCGGCGCCGACGACTACATCGTCAAGCCGTTCCACTTCGACGAGCTCGACGCCGTCTTGCGCTCGTCGCTCAAGAAGCGCTACCTGTACACGTCGCTCGAGCGCGCCAACCGCCAGCTGCGCGACGCCAACGAGCGCCTGCTCAAGCTGACCGTCACGGACGAGCGCACCAACCTCCTGAACGATCGCTACCTGAAGCGCCGCCTGGCGGAAGAGTTCAAGCGGGCGCAGCGCTACGGCACGCCGCTCTCGGTCGCGATGCTCGACCTCGACCATTTCAAGGAAGTGAACGACAAGTACGGCCACGACTGCGGCGACCAGGTGCTGCGCGAGTTCGGCAACTTGCTGACCGCCAGCGCGCGCACCACCGACATCGTCGGCCGGTTCGGCGGCGAGGAGTTCCTGATGGTCCTGCCGAACACCGATGGCATCCGCGCCGCCATCGTCGCCGAGCGCGTCCGCAAGGCCGCCGAGGAGCACGTCTACAAGTACAAGGAGTCGCTCGTCCGGGTCACCACCAGCGCCGGCGTCGCGTCGGTGCCGGCCAACGCCCAGGTGCACGACGAGAGCGAGTTCCTCAAGGCCGCCGACCAGGCCCTCTACCGCGCCAAGCAGGCCTCGCGCAACCGCGTGATCCTCGACCGCGCCTCGATGCCCACGGACGTCCTCGAAGGGGACCTGTCGGCCATCTTCAAGGCCTCCTACGAGGACGACCTGCAGCGCGGCCCCCAGGTCCCGGAGCGCTGAGCCGTCCTCCCCCTGGCCGCCGCGGCGTGATACCCTAGTTCTCCGCTCGCTCATCCCCCGGGGCTGTGAGGGAGTCGCATGCCATTGAATCGGAACGGTGCAGGCGGCTGGAAGCGCCTCAACCCGACCCGAATCCTGCTTCGCCTCGGACTCGCCGTGGCGCTCGTCCTGGCCGGCCTCCTGACCCTCGCCTTCATCGACGGCAACTGGCGCTTCGCCCACATGGAGGCGGCCGCCCCCGCGCGCGTCTTCTCCGCTCCGTTCGTCCTGGCCGAGGACGTGGCGATCGTCCGCGACGACCTGCAGGAGCGGCTCGGCCGCCTCGGCTACCGGAAGGTCGAAGGACACCCCGCCACGCCCGGCGAGTACTCGGTCCGGTTCCGATCGACCGAGATCTACCTCAACGCCTTCGAATACCCGTGGGGGAAGACCGAGGCGACGCCTCTGCGCGTCAAGACCTCCTTCGGCCGCGTCAGCCACATCGAGAATCTCGAGAGCGGCGAGAACCTGGACCAGGCGCTGCTCGAGCCGGAGTCCCTCGGAACGCTGTCGGGCAACGTCACCGAGGAGCGGCTCGCCGTGTCGGTCGACGACCTGCCGAAGACGCTTCTCGACGCCGTCATCGCCATCGAGGACCGGAGGTTCAAGGGGCACACCGGGATCGACCCCCGGGCCACCCTGCGGGCCCTGTTCGCCAACGTCAAAAGCGGCGAGGTGGTGCAGGGAGGAAGCACCATCACCCAGCAGCTCGCCAAGAACCTCTATCCCGGCGGCGAGAGGACCTTCCCGCGCAAGATCTGGGAGGCCCTCGCGGCGGTCGGCCTCGAGGCGTTCCACAGCAAGGACGAGATCCTGGAGCGCTACCTCAACCAGATCTACCTGGCCCAGCGCGGGCCGACCTCGATCATCGGCGTCGGCGCGGCCTCGCAGCATTACTTCGGCAAGGACGTCCGCTACCTCGACCTGCCCGAATCGGCCCTGCTCGCCGGCCTCATCCAGTCGCCGGGGCGCTACCACCCGTACCGCCATCCCCGCGAGGCGCGCGAGCGCCGCAACCTGGCCCTGAAGCTGATGCTCGAGGAGGGCCTCATCACCAAACAGCAGCAGATGGATGCAGCCGCGACGCCGCTCGCTCTGCGCCCCGAGCCTGCCTCCGACGGGCGCCACGCGCCGTACTTCATCGATTACATCGCCCAGAGGCTTCAGGAAGAAGGGCTGCGCGATCCCGCCTCGCACACCGGGATGCGCGTCTTCACCACCCTCGATCCCCTGATCCAGGCGCGCGCCGAGAAGGTCATCGCGGCCAGCCTGGCGCAGTACGAGAAGGACTATCGCCACCTCCGTCCGCTGCCAGGAGGAGAGCTGCAAGGTGCCTTCGTCGCCCTGCGCCCGTCCGACGGCTCGATCCTGGCGATGGTCGGAGGCCGCAACTACGCCCGCAGCCAGTTCAACCGTATCGCCCAGGCCCACCGCCAGCCCGGATCGGCCTTCAAGCCGTTCGTCTACCTGGCCGGGTTCCTGAAGGCCCAGTCCGAGCACACTCCCCTGTTCACCGCCGCGACCGTCCTGGATGACTCCCCTTTGGAGATGGAGGTCAACGGCGAGGCCTGGGCCCCCCAGAACTTCGACCAGGAGTACCGCGGCCCCGTGAGCGCCCGCCAGGCGCTCGCCGAGTCGCTGAACGTCCCGACCATCCGCGCGGCCGAGATGATCGGCCTGCGCGACATCGTCCGGTCGGCCCATCAGGACGGCATCGAGAGCACGCTGCAGGCCGTGCCTTCGATCGCGCTCGGGACGTTCGAGATCGTGCCCTTGGAGCTCGCGTCCGCCTATACCACGATCGCCAACCTCGGCACGCGCGTCCTGCCGCGCGCCCTCGTCGCCGTCGTCGACGACGGCGGCAAGACCTCGTCCGTCCCGGTGCAGCCGTCCGAGCAGTCCTCGACCCCGCAGGCGGCGTACCTCACCCTCGACCTCATGCGCGACGTCGTGCGCAAGGGGACCGGCGCCGGCATCTGGTCGTACGGCGTCCAGGGAGAGTTCGCCGGCAAGACCGGCACCACGGACGAGGGCCGCGACGCCTGGTTCGTCGGCTTCAGCCCCGATTTCCTGGGCCTCGCCTGGGTCGGCTTCGACAACAACCGCCCGCTCCGTCTCGGAGGCGCCGTCCTGGCGCTCCCCATCTGGGCCCAGATCGCCCGCGGCGCCGGCATCGACGACGATCGCCGCTGGAAGGTCCCCCCCGGCATCGTCGAGCTCGAAATCGATCCCACCACCGGCCAGCAGTCGCAAGGCCGCTGCCCCGACTCGGTCACCGAGATCTTCATCGAGGGGACCGAGCCGCCCGAGTGCGAGACGCACCGCGGCGGGATGGACTCGTGGGTGACGCGGCTGGTGAACTGGTTCAGCAGGGATTAGCGGGCTTCATTCGCTCGTTCGTGGTCGCCGCATAGCGCGCGTGAACTAGCCGCAAGCATCCTCCGAGTATCGCTCTCGATCGAGCTGCTCGATCGCAACCATTCGCCATCACCTCGCAGGCCTGCCGGGTTCGCGCTCACAGTCTCTTCTCGCGTTCGGCGTCACTGACGCCCCCCTACGCCGCGCCGGGGGCATCGGGATCGACGACGGCGGGCGCGTCCATCGGCGGGACACGCCCTGCCGGCGAACCGACGCGACGCTTACAAAATTGATGGCCGCGATAACCACATTGTCACCGGGACAACCCGAATTCTCCATTTTCCGGCCGTCGGAGGCTCCTATGGCCGACTTCGTTCTTGGCAGGGCCATTGCAAGCCTTTGGGCGCCGCTGCGGGCGGCCAAGGCCGATCGGCCGAGCAGCGTCAGGGAAAGAACGACTTGGTGATCGGCTTGATCGAGGCACGCGTTCGAACCTAGGTTTTTCGGGGAGGGTTCGATGTCGGGCGCTCTGGCGGGCGACCCGGCGGCGACATTCATTAGGGAGGAACGCCATGGCCCCACGCAACCGGATCGCGAACACCCTCGCCGGATTTTTTGCGCTCCTGCTCTGCCTGGGCGGTGAGCCCGGCTCGGCGGAGCAAAACGACCAGCAGCAGATGCGGGGCCTCGACGAACAGGTCCAGGAGATCAAATCGGACGTCCTCCGCATCGCGGCGGAGCTGAGCCGGCTGGAGGAGAAGCTGCTGTATCCGTCGGGGACGCAGGTCGCGATCTTCGTCGCGCTGGCCAAGGGCGACACGATGCGCCTCGACGCCGTCCGGCTCCAGATCGACGGCCAGCCTGTTGCGCACTACATCTACAGCTTCAAGGAGCTCGAGGCCCTGCGCAAGGGGGGCGTGCAGCGGATCTACGTCGGCAACGTGGCGACCGGGGATCACAAGCTCGAGGTGCTTGTCGACGGCAAGCTCGGGGGCGGCGCGGACTTCAGCCGCACAGAGCACTTCAGCTTCCGCAAGGAAGTGAAGCCGAAGCTGGTCGGGCTGACGCTGGCCGCACCGAATTCCGGCAACGCTCCGATCGCTCTGGGGGAATGGTAATCGATGCAACGAGCGCCACGGTACCTGCTCGGACTCGGCCTGGCCCTGGGGCTTGCGGCCCGTCCCGCCGTGTGCGCTGACTTGAAGGACCTCTACTTCGGCGAGGTGCTCTTCCACGCCTACCAGGGCCAGTTTTTCGATGCGATCCAGCGGCTCGACACCGAGCTGGCCCAGTACCGGGCTCTGGACGAGCCCAGGCTGGATACGCTTCACTATCACATCAACGACGCCGAATTCTCGGTCGGCGACTTCGAGCTCAACTACCGCATGCACCTGCGCGCAGGGCGCGCCATCAAGGCGGTGCTCGAAGGCGCGGTCGACGCATCCGTACGGAACGAGGCCGCGTTCAGGCTCGCCCGGATCCACTTCCAGAAGGACCAGCTCGACGACGCGCAGCAGGCGCTGGCGCGGATCGAGGGTCCGGTGCCCGAGAAGATAAGGGGCGACGTCGAGCTGCTGCGGGCGAACATCTTCATGGCGACGGGCCACCCGGGCGAGGCCGTCCAGGTGCTCACGCAGATGAAAAGCGATCCGAGCCTGGCCGGGTTTGCCGACTACAACCTCGGCATCGCGCTGCTGCAGGACGGCCAGCAGCAGAAGGCGATCGAGCAGCTGGACAAGGCCGGGCGTCTGGAGGCCGGCGACAGCGCGAATCTGGCGATCCGCGACAAGTCCAACCTGGTGCTCGGCACCATCCTGTTCGAGTCGGCGAACTCCGAGCGGGCGAAACAGTCGCTGGACCGCGTCCGCCTCGAAGGGCCGTTTTCGAACCAGGCTCTCCTGCGGGCGGGCTGGGCCGAGGCCACGGGCGAACACTACGACCGTGCGCTCGTTCCGTGGAACCTCCTGGTGGATCGCGAGCCGACCGATGCCGCGGTCCAGGAGGCCATGCTTGCCGTGCCGCATGCGTTCGTCAGCCTGAACCTGCCGGGCCGCGCCGCGCTCATGTATGGGCGCGCGCTCGAGCTGTACAGCAACCAGATCGCAAGAATCGACGCCTCGATCGCCAGCATCAGGGAAGGGCGCTTTCTCAATGCGCTGATCCGCGAGGAGAGCCGGCAGGACGAAACCTGGGTCGTCCGCCTGCGCAACCTGCCCGATGCGCCTGAAACCTACTACCTGCTGGAATTGATGGCCTCGCACGACTTCCAGACCGCCCTGCACAACTACCTCGACCTCGAGGATCTGCAGTCGAGGCTCAGGGCCTGGAAGACCAGCCTCGACGCGTTCGACGACATCATCCGGCTGCGCGGGCAGAACTACAAGCCGCTGCTGCCGGAGGTCGACGCGCAGTTCCGCGAGCTGGATTCGAGGATGCGCCTCCGCCTCGAGCAGCGCAAGCACGTCGGCGAGCGACTGCAGGCGATGCTGACCGCGCCGCGGCCGGAGTATCTGGCGACCACGGACGAGCGGATCGCCGGCGAGCGCCTCGCCCTCATCGACAAGCAGCTCGGCCGCTCGAATCGTCCCGGAACGGCCGCGCTTCGGGAACGCGCGGCCCGGCTGCGCGGCGCGCTCACGTGGCGGCTGGACACCGAGTACCCCGAGCGGCTGACCGCGGCCCACGTGCACCTGAACGAATTGAATACGCATGTCGACGCGCTCACGCGGCAGTACGACGCCTTCGTCAGGACCCGGCAGGCGGCGACGCACAGCTACGTCGGCTACGACTCCCAGATCGAGCGGCTTCGCGAGCGCGTCGGCGATGCGCTGCAGCGCGTCGAGGACGTGATGGCGCGGCAGGGACGCCTGATCGAGACCGTCGCCATCAACCAGCTCGCCGCCCGCCGGGGACGCCTGCTGGACCAGCAGACCCAGGCGCGCTACGGCGTCGCCGACAGCTACGACCGGGCCGCGCACGCCCAGCCCGCCGTGGAGAAGCCCTGATGCGCCGCCTCGCCGTTCCGATGCTGCTCGCGCCGGCTCTCGTCGTCGGCTGCGCCTCGCAACCCACCAAGGGGACGCTGGCGGAGCTGCACAACGTGAAGCCGGACCTGCAGGAGGCGACGGTGGAGCAGGGTCTCGAACAAGCGATGCTCGGCTACCGGCGCTTCCTCGAGGAGACGCCGCAGACGCAGATGACCCCCGAGGCCATGCGACGCCTGGCGGACCTGCAGATCGAAAAGCAGTTCGGGCTCAAGGCGGGCGACGGCAAGCCACGGGAAATGGCCGCACCTGGATTCACACAGATCTCCTCGGTCCTGCAGGCCGAAAGGCCGGCCGCCACGGCCGCGACCGCCGGCACGTCCGAGTCCGAGCAGGATTTCGAGCGGCGGACGACCGCGCAGGACGTGTCACTGGCAGGCGGCACGGCCGGCGCCTTGCCGCCCGGCGCGGAGGGCGCCGATGCGGATCCCAAGGGCCCGCTCGAGGCGATCGCCCTCTATGACAAGCTGCTCACCGAGTACCCGAATTACGAGCACACCGACCAGGTCCTCTATCAGAAGGCGCGGGCCTACGACGAGCTCGGCCGCACCGAAGAGGCCATGGAAACCATCGAGCGCCTGATCCGCGTGAACCCGCAGTCCGAGCACATCGACGAAGTGCAGTTCAGGCGGGGCGAATACTTCTACACGCGGAGACGGTTCCGTGACGCCGAGGCCGCCTATTCGGCAATCCTCAGCCAGGGCCACGACCCGACGTACCACGAGCTCGCCCTCTACAAGCTTGGCTGGACGCTCTACAAGCAGGACCTCTACGAGGAGGCCCTGAACAAGTACATGGCGCTGCTCGACTACAAGGTGGCGAACGGCTACAAGTTCGATGAGACGCACGAGGAGGACGACGAGCGCCGCGTCGCGGACACCTACCGGGTCATCAGCCTGAGCTTCACCAACCTCGGCGGGCCGGAGACCGTCCCGGAGTATTTCTCCAAGTTCGGGCATCGCGACTACGAGGACCGCGTCTACAGCAGCCTGGGCGAGCACTACCTGAGCAAGCTGCGTTACGACGACGCGGCGAAGGCCTACAGGACGTTCGTGGGGCTCTATCCGTTCCACCACGCCGCGCCGCGTTTCAGCATGCGCGTGGTGGAGACCTTCACCCAGGGCGGATTCCCCAAGCTCGTGCTGGAATCCAAGAAGGAGTTCGCGTCCACGTACGGACTGCAGGCCGAGTACTGGCAGCACTTCAAGCCCGAGGAGTCGGCTGAGGTCATCGGCTACCTGAAGTCCACCCTGAAGGACCTCGCCAACCATTACCACGCCCAGTATCAGAACAAGGAGCTGGCCGACGAGAAGCCGGCGAATTATCGCGAGGCCCTGCAATGGTACGGCGAGTACCTCAAGTCCTTCCCGACGGACGCCGATTCGCCATCGCTCAACTTGCAGCTCGCCGATCTTCTCCTCGAGAACAAGGATTTCGGCGAGGCGGCCAAGCAGTACGAGCGCACGGCCTACGGCTACGCCCCGCACGCGAAATCGGCCGACGCGGGCTATAGCGCGATCTACGCCTTCCGCGAGCAGCTGAAGATCACGGACGAAGCGCAGAAGGACGCCGTGAGGCGCGAGACCATCGCGAGCTCGCTCAAGTTCGCCGACTCGTTCCCGGGCCACGAACGGGCCGCAGTCGTCCTTGGCGCGGCCGCCGACGACCTGTACGAGATGAAGGACTTCCAGCCCGCCATCACGGTGGCCCAGCGGGTCATCGATTCCTATCCGGGCGCCGAGGCCGCCATCCGGCGCGCCGCGTGGATCGTGGTGGCGCACGGCTCGTTCGAGCTCGCCGAGTACCCGAAGGCCGAGCAGGCCTACACCCAGGTGCTGGCGGTCACGCCGGAGGAGGACAAGGCGCGCGCCGCGCTGGTCGACAACCTCGCCGCCTCGATATACAAGCAGGGAGAGATCGCGAACAAGGCGCAGGACTATCGCGCGGCCGCCGACCACTTCCTGAGGATACGCACGGCCGCGCCCACCTCAACCATCCGTCCGGCGGCCGAGTTCGACGCGGGCTCTGCGCTCATCCGGCTGCAGGACTGGACGGCGGCCGCGACCGTGCTCGAAGCGTTCCGCACCGCCTACCCCGAGCACAAGCTTCAAGCCGAGGCCACCCGGCAGATCGCCCTCGCCTACAAGCAGAGCGGCCAGCTGTCGCGCGCCGCCGGCGAATACGAGCGGATCGCATCCCAGGCCGAGGATCCGGCGTTGCGCAGCGAGGCGATGCTGGTCGCGGGAGACCTCTACGAGCAGTCCAAGGCCCCGGATCGCGCGCTGGACGTGTACACGCGCTACGTCAAGCAGTTTCCCAAGCCGCTCGAAGCCGCCCTCGACACCCGGTTCAAGATCGCCGGGCTGCACAAGGCGGCGAACGACGAGTCGCTCTACCGGCAGGAGCTGGAGGAGATCGTCCGCATCGATGCGAAGGCCGGACCCGAGAGGACCGCTCGCACCCGGACGCTCGCCGGACGTTCGGCGCTGGTCCTCGCGGAGCACGTCTACCAGGAGTTCACGACCGTCAAGCTGCGGCAGCCGTTCGAGGCCAGCCTGCAGGAGAAGCAGCAGCGCATGGATGCCGCGATCGAGGCCATGGATCGGCTGGTGGACTACGAGATCGCCGACGTGACGGCGGCCGCGACGTATTACCTGGCGGAGACCTACTTCGACTTCAGCCGGGCCCTGGCGGAGTCGGAGCGGCCGACCGACCTGCAGCCCGAGGACCTGACCGCGTACGAGGAGGCCCTCGACGAGCAGGCGTTCCCGTTCGAGGAAAAGGCGATCGCGACGCACAAGAAGAACCTGGAATTGCTGCAGAAAGGCGTCGTCAGCCCATGGATCGAGAAGAGCCTCGGCAGGCTCGCCGTGATGGTGCCGGGGCGCTACGCGAAACAGGAAGCGAGCGACGGCTTCCTCGACGCGATCGACCGGTACGTGTACCGGCGCCCCGTGCCGAAGCCTTCCGGTCCGACACCGGGCGGCGCCGAGGCGAAGCCTCAAGCCGAGCCGCCTCCCGCGACGCAAGAGGCGCCGCCGGCCGTGGACCACTGAGGGGATGAGCATGCGAATCCTCGATGAGAGCCGCTCCACGAAGACGATGCGCCGAAGCATGCGTCGCGCCGTCATTCCGGTGCTGCTCGCGCCGGCCCTCGTCGTCGGCTGCGCCGCGCGCTCCCCCAAAGTCACGACGCCCGAGCCGGGTGACTCGCCTGCGAGCCTCGGGCAGGCGAAGGTCGAGCAGGATCCAGGCGGTTTCACGATCACGCAGCCCGTGCAGGTCACGGCCGACGTGCGCGACGACTACGAGTCGGCCGTGCGCATGCTGAAGAACGGGAAGTACGAGCCGGGCATCGCCCTGCTGCTCAAGGTCGTCGAACGGGCCCCCGAGGTGACGGCGGCGCACATCGATCTCGGCATCGCGTACGCGCGCACCGGCGACCTGGAGCACGCGGAGGCCAGCCTGCGCAAGGCGCTGGAGCTGAATCCACGACACCCCGACGCCTACAACGAGCTCGGCCTGGTGCTGCGGCGCAAGGGGAAGTTTGAGGAATCGCGCGCCAGCTACGAGGCCGCACTGGAGCAGTTCGCGGACTTTCATTTCGCGCACAGGAACCTCGCCATTCTCTGCGACCTGTATCTCGCGGATTCCGCCTGCGCGCTGAAGCATTACGAGGCGTACAGCCGGATCGTTCCGGACGACGCCGAGGTCGTCAAATGGATTGCCGACCTTCGCAATCGCAAGAACCCGCAGGAGAAACCATGAGCCGGAGCTGGTTGTTGGTGCTGCTGCTGGCGACGGGCGTGGCGCTGGCCGATGAGGCTCCCGAGGCCAAGCCCGAGGCGGCCCCCACCAAGGAGCAGGAGCAGAGGACAGAGGCCGCGAAACAAAAGGAACAGAAGGAACAAAAGGAAGCGGACGCCAAGAAGAAGAAGGAAGACGCGAAATCGCTCTCCGGGATGTCCGTCCTGGGCAATCAGGAAGCGCCCAAGGCGCTGGTCATCGTCCCCTGGAAGAGCTCGGAGATCGGCGCCTCGCTCGGCTCCTCGACGATGCTCGACGACTCCAGGCAACCCATCGACAAAGAAGTGTTCATGCGGGTGCTGAGTTACTACGAGGTCAGGTCCACAACGACACGTCACGACGCCGCGCAGCCCGCTGCTGCGCCGCACAGGAGGTAGTCATGAGTTTCACGGAGCTGCTGGGAAACGTCGGCTTGTTCGGAGCCGCGGTGATGATTTGCCTCGCCGCGATCTCCATCTTTTCGGTGGGGCTGATCGTGGACAAGCACCGCCGTTTCCGCGCGGCCTCGCGCCAGACGCAGAAGTTCAGGCCCGTGTTCGTGACCTTCCTCCGCGGGGGGGAGATCCAGGAGCTGATCGACTCCCTGCAGGCGCACCAGGTGTCCCACGTGGCGCAGGTGGTCTCGGCGGGCGTCCTCGAGTACGAAGGCGTGCGCCAGACCGGGGGGGATCCCATCGCCTCGCTCGAGCTGGTCACGAGCGCGCTCAGGGACGCGATGTCCGAGACGCTGATCCAGCTGAAGCGGGGTCTCGGGTTTCTCGCCACGATCGGCTCCATCGCCCCGTTCATCGGCCTGTTCGGCACCGTGGTCGGCATCATCAACGCCTTCCGGGGCATCGCGGCCACGGGGTCCGGCGGGATGGCTGCGGTCTCGGGCGGTATCGCCGAGGCCCTGGTCGCGACGGCCCTGGGCATCTTCGTCGCGATCCCGGCCGTCGTCGCCTTCAACCACTACACGGGCAGGCTCGAGGCGTTCCACGTCGAGCTGAACCGGGCATCGTCCCAGCTCGTGAACCACCTGTTCAAGGTGCCGGAGATCATGGCGCCGCATGGCAAGGCGGCGATGGTCAAGGCGGCGGAGAAGGCGTATGCGGCTCGGTGAGCCGAGCAGCCTGCAGGCGGTCATCAACGTCACGCCGCTCGTCGACGTGGTGCTCGTGCTGCTGATCATCTTCATGGTGATGGCGCCGCAGCTGAGCAAGGGACCGGATGTCACCTTGCCGGACACCGCGAAGCCGCGCGATCAAGGCGACGAGCGGAACCGCATCCTTGTCACGATCGACGAGGCCGGCGGGCTGTGGATCGACGATCAGTCGTTCCCGGCCGACCGTTTCGAGGAAGGCCTGCGCGCCGCGGCGGGCGACAACCCCGATCCCAGGGTCGTGATCCGGGCCGACGCGCGGCTCCGCCTGGGCGAAGTCCGGCAGGCCATGCTCGCGGTCGAGCAGGCCGGCTTCCACGGGGTGGGGCTGATCGCCAAGCGTATCGGCACCGAGGGGAAGGGGGACTGAAATCATGCAGCTCAACAGTGACGTATCCGGCTCCGATCTGAAAAGCGAGATCAATGTCACGCCGCTCGTGGACGTGGTCCTCGTGCTGCTGATCATCTTCATGGTCGTCGTCCCCCTGCTCCTGCAGGGCTACGACGCCAACATCGCCCGGACCTCCGCCAATCCTGTGCCCGCGCAGGCCGAGGAAATGCAGCTCATCCTGAGCATCGTGCCCACGGCGTGCCGCATCCTCGAGCCGCCGGCAGGGGATGGGCTTCCGGCCGACTGTCGCGTGACCCTGGCCGATCGCGAGATCCCCGCGGCCGACCTGCCCGCGAGCGTGGCGATGATCCTGGGCGACCTGCCGCCGGAGAAGCGCGTGCTGTTCCTCGCGGCCGACAACCGCTTGAACTACGAGGGGGTCCTGCGCATCGTCGATCTCGCGAAATCGAGCATCGACGATTTGACGATCGAATTCATCACGACCGATTGAGGTGATTCCTTGGCTCCAACCGTGGAATCCAGAAAAACACTGTCTGTAACGTACGGGGCGCCGTCCGCCCGCAGCATGATGACGAGCTGCGCGCTGCATGCCCTCGCCCTCATCCTGGTGATGCTGATCCCGGCGGAGGCGCTGATCCGCAGCGAGCCGATCAAACCTCAGGTGGATGTGGTCTTCCATCGTCCAGCGCCGATCGCGGTCCCGGCTCCCCTGCCGAAGGCGGAAATCCCGGCCGGGCCCCGGATGGGGGGTAGCCCGCCTCCGCCCGCGCCGAAGCCGAAACCGGACCTCCCGGAAGGCCCCGTCGGGCCGGGGAAGCCGGAGCTCCCGCAAGGTCCCGAGCAGGGGCCCGGGGCGGAGGCGCTGCGACAGCAGAGGGTGGGAAAGGCCGGCATCCTGGCGTTCCGGGACAAGTTCGCGAGCCTGGCACAGGACAAGGTCGCGCCGCGTCTCGGAGCCGATGCGCGTTACGGCGCCGCCGAGGACGTGGGCCGGTCCTCGTCACGCTCCACGCTGACGACCAATACGCCGGGGTCGAGCGGCGGCATCAACATCGCCTCGCTGAGCCGCAGCGTGGGAGGCGGCGGCGGAGGCGGCTCGGGCGGTGGATTCGGTAACGGACCCGGCGGGGGCGGCGGCGGGACCCACGCGACCAGCTCGATCGCCGGCATCGGCGGAGGCGACCGGCCGCTGGCGAACGGGCCGGGGCCTGCCCGCACCGACGAAGAGATACAGATTGTGTTCGACCGCTACAAGGCGTCGTTCTACCGGTTGTACAACCGCGAGCTGCGCAACAACCCCACCTTGCGCGGCCAGATGGTGCTGCGCCTGACGATCGAGCCGGACGGCAGCGTGTCGATGTGCGTGCTGCAGTCGTCGGACATGGATGCGCCGGATCTCGCGACTCAGGTCGTGGCCCGGGTCCGGACGATCAATTTCGGCCCGAAGGAGGGCGTGAAGGCCCTGACGATCGTCTACCCGATCGATTTCCTGCCGGCGGCGTGACGCCGGCAGCCGAATGGGAGGACCCGAGAATCTGATTCGTTGATTTCCGACGCGATTCTGACAAAGGCAAAGCCATTGAAAGATGGCCACGCAAAGTCACCGGTCTAACGGGCCCAGGGGGCCATAGGACGGCGGGACCGCCGGAATCCAGTCCACAACATGGACTGCCCCGGTCCCATTGGCGATGCGATCGCCTGGTGAGTGGACGGGGGGGGTTCATGGCCTCGAGCGACACGAGCACCACGAGGGCGGTCTTCAGCTGGACAGGACTCCTGCTGTGCGCCTTCACCCTGTCGCTGCTGGCCGCCGCCCCGGCGCTGGCGATCGACTGCGTCGCCGATGCCGGCGGCATCGTCGACGGCTTCGTCAATTACCCCGTCCCTCCCGCCCAGATCAACATCGACGGCAATTGCAGGATCCAGAACTACCCCGCGTCCAACCCGCTGACCAGCAACTTCAGCTTTCTCGGGCCCCTCAGGGGAGTGCTGGTCATCTTCGACAACGTCGTGCACACGGGCAGCATGTCGTGCAACGCGTCTCACAAAAACAAGATCTGGTTCGTCAACGGCTCGTCCAGCGACATCAAGCAGAACTGCCAGAACCTCCTGATCCCGGTCGAGAAGATCGACAAGCAGAATCCGCCGGGCCCGCCTTTCGTCACCATAGGCGTCCCCTTCACCTGGAGCCTGATCATCCCGGTCCTGTTCGACCCGGCCACCGGCACCGTCATCAACTTCCAGGGGTCGGTGAACGACCTTCACAGCATCACGATCACCGACGACCTGAACGCCACGGGGGTGGATCTCAGCTTCGTGGGCTACACCGCCACCTGGCTCGACGACGGCACGCCGGTGCCGCACACGTTCACCAACGTCGGCGGGCTCCTGACCTGGGACAACATCCCCATCGTCGATGCCGGCCGGCAGTTCGTCATCAACCTCACGGTCGTCCTGAACAACACGCCGGTGAACGCGCCGGGAACGCAGTTCATCAACACCGCCAAGTGGGACTTCGGGCGGCTCATCGAGAACGTGTTCTACGAGCCGCTGCCGGGCGAGTGGGGCATCACGCCCCCCCTGACCATCTCCGGGCCGGCGCTGGTCGTCGACAAGTCGGGGCCGGCGACGATGAACCTGGGTCAGTGGGGCAACTTCACCCTCGACGTCCAAAACACGGGGCTGACTGACGCCTGGGACGTCTCCCTGCGCGACCTGTTCCCGGACGGCCCGACCGGCGGCATGTGCGACCTGACGCCCGAAATCCTGAGCGCCCGGGTGTTCGCGGCCGACGGCGTCACTCCGGTCCCGGGCAAGGGCCCCCTCGTCGCCGGCACCGACTACTCGCTGAGCTGGAGCGGCGCGCCCGCCTGCCGGCTCGACCTCACGATGCTGACGGCCGCGGCGCGGATCGGCCCGACCGAGCGGCTGATCGTCAGTTACCGGACGCAGCTCGACGCCGGCACCCAGGACGGCGTCACGCTCACCAACGTCGCCGGCGCCATCCAGTGGTTCAACGGCGACAGCAGCAACCCCGATCGCGTGGTCTCCACTCGGACATTGACCAACGGCACGGTCGGCGTCCTGGACCACGAGGACGCCCACACCGTCACGGTCGACCTCTTCGGCTACTTCTTCGAGAAGACCGTCGCCAACCTGACCAGCGGCGCGAATCCCGCGACGACGGCCGCGCCCGGCGACACGCTGCGCTACACGCTGCGCTTCCAGACCACCGACCAGCCGCTCGCCGGTTTCCGCATCGACGACGTGATGGACGCGCTCAACGCCGTGCCGGCCTTCGCGGCCGGCACCTTGACCCTCGTGAGCGTCCCCGCTGGCGCCGACGTCACCAACACGAATAGCAACGGCGGCCCCAGCGGCACCGGAGTCCTCGACGTCCGCAACCTGAGCCTCCCGGTGGCCAGCCAGCTCCTCATCGTGTTCGACATCACTCTGAGGCCGGCGCTCGCCAACGGCTCGGTCGTCACCAACCAGGCGGCGTTCCGCCAGGCCGACGGCACGCTCCTGGGCGTGAGCGACGACCCGACGGTCAACGGCACCGCCGATCCCCTGGTTCCGGGCGACGAGGATCCGACGCGGGTGACGATCGTTTCGGCGCCCGCCTTCCGCATCCAGAAGATCTCGACCGACCTCACCGGCGACCCGAACGTCCTGCTCGCCGGCGAGACGCTGCGCTACACCATCACGGTCGCCAACATCGGCAGCGAGAACGCCGTCAACGTGGTGCTGCGCGACGCGGTGCCGGTGAACACCACCTATGTCGCGGGCAGCACGACCTTGAACGGTACTGTGGTCGCGGACGTCGGCGGGCTGTCGCCGCTCGTGAACGGCATGCTGATCCACCCGCCGAGCGATCCGACGCCGGGCTCGATGCCCGCCGACGCGTCCAGCCCTCCGGCCAACGTCGCGACCATCACCTTCGACGTGGTCGTGAACCCGACTGTCCCCGACGGCACGGTGATCTCGAACCAGGGCTTCGTCACCGCCGTCGCCAGCGGCATCGTCGATCAGCCGTCCGACGACCCGGACACGCCGATCCCCGACGATCCGACACGGGACATCGTCGGCAACTTCCCGCTGCTCTATGCGGAGAAGAGCGCCGCGCTGTCCAACGATCTGGGAACGCCGGGCATCGTCGAACCGCTCGACACGCTGCGCTACACGATCACGGTGCAGAATTCCGGGACTATTCCCGCCACGGGCGTCGTCCTGACCGATTCGGTTCCGGCGAATACCACCTACGTGGCGGGCAGCACGACCCTGAACGGCACGGCGGTCCCGGATGTCGCGGGCACGTCCCCGCTCGCTGCGGGCATCGATATCAGCTCGTCCGACCTGACGCCGCCGCTTCCGGGCCCGGGCGCCGGCACGATCTCGCCAGGGGAAACGGCCGTGCTCCAGTTCGAGCTTCTGGTCGACGCCGGCACGCCCGCCGGCACGCTGATCGTCAACCAGGCCGTGGTCGACAGCGTGGAGCTGCCCAACCTGTTGACCGACGGCGATGGCAATCCGGCGACGGGCCCCGAGCCGACGGTCGTGGTGGTGGGGGCCGTCCAGCAGCTTGCGATCACGAAGCAGGTCGCCGTGGTCGGCGGCGGCCCGGCCCTTCCCGGCTCCACTCTCGAGTACGTCGTCACGGCGACGAACATCGCGGCGCTCGACGCCCTCAACGTGGTCCTCACCGACACCCTCCCCGCCGGCCAGCTCGCCTATGTCCCCGGGTCGGCGACGATGAACGGCTCGACGGCAGGCGTCAGTGTTGCCGGCTCGACCATCACCGCCAATTACGCCGCGGTCAACGGAGCGCTGGCGCCGGGCGCGGTCGTGGTTCTCAGGTTCCGGGCCATTCTCGATCCGGGCCTCGCGCTGGGGACGCTGGTCACGAACACCGGCGTGGTCGCCTGGAACACTCCCACCCAGACGGCGAGCGCCAGCGTCTCGATCGTCGTCGGCGGGATCCCCGGAGTCTCCGTGCTGAGCGGGTCGGCCTGGCACGACGCCGACTTCGACGATTTCCACGATTCCGGCGAGCGGGCGCTGGCGGGCTGGACGGTGGATCTGTACCGCGACACCCTGCTGTGGCAGTCGGTGCTCACGGACGCAAACGGCGCCTATCGCATCCTCGGCGTCGAGCCGAACGACCTGAACGGCGTCGTCTACGAGCTGCGGTTCCGCGCGCCCGGCGCGGGCATCAACACCGCGCTTCTCGGCCGGGCTTCCTCGCCGTTCACGAACGGACCCGGCCTGCAGCAGATCACCGACATCATCGTGCCCCCCGGCGTCAATCTGCAGGGCCTGAACCTCCCGATCGATCCGAACGGCGTCGTCTACAACTCGATGGCGCGCATCCCGGTGCCGGGGGCGACCCTCACGCTGCTGAATGCCGGCAGCGGCTCGCCCCTGCCGACGGGCTGCTTCGACGATGCGGCCCAGCAGGGGCAGGTCACCCTCGCGGACGGCTATTACAAGTTCGACGTCAACTTCAGCGACCCGGCCTGCCCGAGCGGCGGTGATTACCTCATCCAGGTGACGGCGCCCCCGACCACGTACGTCGCGGGCTACTCGCAGATCATCCCGCCGACGTCCGGCCCTTTGCCGCCCCCCTTCTCGGTGCCGCTCTGCCCGGGCGATGCCGTTCCGCTCCCGGTCCCGTATTGCGAAGTGCAGACTTCGGCGTCCGCGCCGGCTGCATCGATTCCGATCGGCACGGGCACGAGCTACCACGTCCTTCTGACGTTGAACCAGCTGGTCGTCGCCCAGCCGCCCGGCTCGAACCAGATCTTCAACAACCACATCCCGCTCGATCCGGTGCTGAGCGGCGCGATCACGATCTCCAAGACAACGCCGCTGCTCAACGTCACCCGCGGGCAGCTCGTTCCGTACGTGATCACCGTCAACAACGTGTCCGGCCTGCTGATCACGGGCGTGAACCTCGTGGACCACGTCCCGGCGGGATTCGCCTACGTCGCGGGCTCCGCGCGGCTCGACGACGTGCCGACCGAGCCGTCGATCGCCGGCCTCGATCTCAGCTGGAGCGGCCTCGACTTCACGGGCACCCAGGTGCGCACGGTGAAACTGCTGCTCGCCGTGGGCGCCGGCGTCACCGAGGGCGAGTACGTGAACCGCGCGCAGGTGGTGAACGGCGTGTCCGGGGCTGCGATCACCGGCGAAGCGACCGCCACCGTGCGCGTCCTGCCCGATCCGACGTTCGATTGCACCGACGTGACCGGCAAGGTCTTCAACGACGCCAATCGCAACGGGCGGCAGGACGATGGCGAGAGCGGCCTGGCCGGCGTGCGTCTGGTGACCGCACGGGGGCTGCAGGCGACGACGGATCAGTACGGGCGGTACCACATCACCTGCGCGATCACGCCCCACGAAAGCCGCGGCAGCAATTTCGTGCTGAAGCTCGACGACCGGACCCTGCCCAGCGGCTTCCGGATGTCGACGGACCAGCTGCAGATCAAGCGCGCCACGCGCGGCAAGGCCCTGCGGCTCAATTTCGGTGCGTCGATTCACCGCGTGGTCGCCATCGACCTCGCCGATGCGGCGTTCGAGCCGGGCACGACCGACATCCGCGTGCAGTGGCGGCCGCGCCTCACCCTGCTGGTCGAGGAGCTGCGCAAGGCGCCGTCCGTGCTGCGCCTGTCCTACGTCGCCGACACGGAGGAGGCGTCGCTGGTGCAGCGGCGCATGGAAGCGGTCAAGCGGCAGGTGACCGAAGCCTGGGATGCGGCGAAGTATTACCGGCTCACCATCGAGCCTGAGATCTTCTGGCGGCGTGGCGCCCCGCCCAAACAAACCAACGTGCGCGTTCCGGACGGCGGGTGAACGGCATGAGCACGCACCGCTACCTGCCGCTGCTTCTCGGATTCCTGCTGACCGCGTCTGCGGCCGCCGCTCCGGCCGAAGAGACCAAGCCGGCAGACGAGGCCAAGGCGGCTGAGGAGGCCAAGCCGGGCGAGCAGGTCGAGCGGCATCTGTCCGATGACCAGCCCTTCCGGCGATGGTCGCAGGACCCGGAGCAGCTCGACAGCGAGCGGGGCGATCGGCTGGAGGTCCGGAAGGTCGCCCGCGAGAAAGTCGAGACCGTCAAGATGAAGAATGTCGTTCCGCCGATCCGGTTCGAATCGGGTGTGGCGAACATTCCGCCCA
>DASYUH010000020.1 GCA_036001465.1 Candidatus Polarisedimenticolia bacterium | reverse complement strand
GGGAAGATCGCCGACACCGCCCGGCCGGCCATGTCGCGCGGCAGGGCGCCGAACAGGGTCGGCGCGGTGAAGAACGAGAAGAAGACGACGCTGCCGACCCAGATCCCGAGGGCGAGGAGGTGCGCCGTTCGCAGGAGCGCGCTCACGCGGCGGGGGCGCCTACTTGCCGTGGGTGAACTTGTTCGGGGTTCCTTCCATCGCCGAGCCGGCGGGCGGCCGCCAGAGGGCGAGCGTCTCGATCTCCTTCGCCAGGGCGAAGTCCCTCTCGGTGATCCCGCCGGAGGCGTGCGTCTTCAGCTTGACCCAGACCTTGCCCCAGGTGACCTCCAGGTCGGGATGGTGGTAGGCCGCCTCGCTGAGGAAGCCGATGGCGTTGACCAGCATCAGTGTGGTCGGCCAGCCGTCGGTTGAGTACTTGCGGCGGAGCCAGCCATCCTGCAGCTTCCATCCCGGCAGCTCCTTCTCCAGGCGCGCCGACACGACGTCGTCCGGCAGGACGGCGGGTTTTTCGGGCATGCGTCACCTCCCGTTGCGGCGTTACTCGAGGACCCACTTCTTCTTGTCGCGGTTGAAGTACATGTGCCGCGGCATGGAGCGGTCCTCCTTGAGCAGGTCCTGCGCCGAGGGCTTCCCCTTCAGCGCCTTCTCGATCGCCTCCTTCATGGCCGTGCGGTTGTTGCGGTAGAGCTCGTTGAAGTCGGCGTCCTTCATGTCCGACAGGCGCGGATCGACCCACACCATGGCGATGATGCACAGGTTCTCGGTCTTGTTCTTCGGGATGATGCCCGCCTGCACGGCGTCCAGCACTCCGTCCGCGATGCCGGCCTGGACCGGCCCGCCGTAGACCATCACGTCGGCCATCTTCTTCAGCTGGACCTTCGGCACCATGATGGTGGCCGGCTTGACCATCTTCCCGCCGTCCACCAGGCAGAAGAAGCGCGAGAATCCGGCGCTCTGCCCCATCAGCGTGGCGAAGGCCTGTCCCACCGGGCCGTCCTGCTCGCCGATCGCGATCTCCGGCTCGGTCCAGAGCCAGTCTTCGCTGCCTGCACCCATCGCCTCGCCGAAGCGGATCCTGATCCGATCAGGCATGCACGTCCCTCCGTGAACATGTGTTGAATGCGCGCTACGCCGGAAACGGCGCCATCCTACCCCAGCCGGGGGAGACCTGTCACCCGGTGCGACCACGCCGCGAAACAGGCGGGGCCGCGCTCCGTCCGAGCGGTTATCATGCGTGACCATGGAGAGCCGCCACTTCCGTCTCGGGTTCGCCGGGTTTGGTAACGTCGGTCAGGCGCTGGCGCGTCTCATGCTGGCGCGCCGGGAGGAGCTCGCACGGCGCTGCGGGCTGACCTTCGAGGTCACGCTCCTGGCGAGCGCGCGCCGGGGCGCCTGGGTCGAACCCTCCGGCATCAGCCTCGAGAGGGCGCTGCGCGACGGCTGGTCGCAGGCCCTCCGGCTGCCGGAGGCGATCGCGTCGGCGCCGATCGATTTGCTGTTCGAGGCGACGCCGCTCAATCCTCACTCCGGAGAGCCTGCGCTGTCGCACGTGCGCGCCGCCCTGGGCCGCGGGGTGTCGGTGGTCACCGCCAACAAGGGGCCGGTGGCGTTCGGGGCGCACGAGCTGTTCGCCGCGGCGCTGGCGAAAGGCGCCGGGTTCCGTTTCGAGTCGGCAGTGGCCGATTGCATGCCGGTGTTCAACCTGTTCGAGGCGTCGGTGCCGGTGGGCAGGCTCCTGGGCTTCCGGGGTGTCCTGAACTCGACCAGCAACCACGTCCTGCAGGCCATCGCCCGCGGCGAGCCGGCCGAGGCGGCGGTGCGCGAGATGCAGAGGCGGGGCTTCGCGGAGGCCGATCCATCGCACGATCTCGACGGCTGGGACCAGGCGGTGAAGGCGGTGATCGTGGCCAACGTCCTGATGGGCCGCGATCTGCGGCCGGCTGATGTCGAGCGCACACCGCTCTCCGACGTCGACCCCGGCTGGGCACGGGATCAGGCGCGCGCCGGGCGGGCCGTGCGGCTGTTGGCCGAGGCCGCGGCGGACGGCCCCGCGCGCGTGCGCGCGGCCGGCCTGGAGGCGGGAGATTTCCTGGCGTCGCTCCGGGGGTTCTCGCTGGGGCTGACGCTCGACACCGAGCTGGCGGGCACCATCAACATCGGCAGCGTCGAGTCCGGCGTCGAGCAGACCGCCTACGGGATGCTCGCCGATCTGGTGGCCATCCGCCGGGGCAGGTTGTTGATCCCGCCGCCGCAGGCCTGAGCCTCGGGGAGGCTCACGGTGCCGGCGCGCGATACACCTCGCGGCCGTTGAAGACCGTCAGGATGACCCGGCTCTTGTGGATGTCAGCGGCCGGAACCTTGAACAGGTCCGGCGAGAAGAGCGCCAGGTCCGCCAGCTTCCCTTCCTTGATCGATCCCTTCGCGTCCTCCTCGAACGATCCGTAGGCCCCGTTCAGCGTGTACGCGGCGATCGCCTCGTCCAGCGTGACGCGCTGCGCCGGGACCCAGCCCCCCGCGGGCGTCCCGTCGGTGTTCTGTCGCAGCACGGCGTTGTGGATGCCGATCAGCGGATCGATCGTCACGACCGGCCAGTCGCTCCCGAACACCAGGCGGCCGCCGGCCCGGGCGATGGCGTTCCAGGCGAAGGCGCGCTCGACCCTCTCGGGGCCGATGTTGGCGGCCCAAACCGAGAGCAGGTTCGGCTCGGGGTAGGCGTGGTACGGCTGCATGCTGACGATGATCCCGAGCGCGCCGAAGCGGGGGATGTCGGCGGCGTCGATCGTCTCGATGTGCTCCAGGCGGTGCCGGCGGTCCCGGCCGGGGCGGGCGCGCATCGCGTTCTCCAGGGCGTCGAGCGACATGCGCACGCCGCGGTCGCCGATGGCGTGGATGTAGATCTGGAAGCCCTTCGCGTCCATCCGATCGACCATCGTCTCGAGCCTGGCGGGATCGTAGCGCGCGGCGCCCCGGGTCGACGGATCGTTCGAGTAGGGGGCCAGCATCGCCGCGGTGTTCGACTCGATCACCCCGTCGGCGAAGAACTTGACGGTGCCGGCGCGCACGAAGTGATCCTGGTGCGCCTGCCGCGCCGCCTCGATCGTCGCGACCAGGGAGTCGGTCAGCTCCTCGGGGGTGTCGGGCATGGTGAACGCCGTGGAGGTCCGCACCGTGATGAGCCCCTCCCGCTGCAGCTCGGCGTACAGGTCGATCTCGTCCTGGCCGCCGCTGCAGTTCTGCACGCTGGTGACGCCGAGGCTGTTGGCCCGCCGCATTCCCTGAACCAGCGCGGCCTTCTTCTTCTCGTGCGACGGCTTCGGGACGACCCGCTCGACGAGGGAGGTCGCCCCCTCCTTGAGCGTGCCGGTCGGAGCACCGGACTTCGGGTCCTTGACGATCTCCCCCTGGCTTTTTTCGAGCTGCGGTGTCGTCGCGGTGATGCCGGCGGCCTTCAGCGCGGCGCTGTTGCACCACGCCGAATGGCCGTCGTACGAGTACAGGAACACGGGACGGACCGCCTCGGCGGCGTCGAGCTCGCCGCGCTTCGGAAACCTCCCGGGGAAGCTGGAATACAGCCACCCGGTCCCCAGGATCCACGGCTCGTCCGGATGTCCGGCCGCGAACTGCCTGACCTTCTCCTGGATCTCGGGCAGGGTCGTGGCCCCCGTCAGGTCGACCTGGTCCAGGCCGAGAGAGCCGTCCAGGAAATGGGTGTGGGAGTCGTTGATCCCGGGGAGGACGACGCCGCCCGTGGCGTCGTACTCGCGGGTGTTCGGGCCCTTCAGGGTCCGGACCTCCGCCTCGGTCCCCACCTTGACGATGCGATCGCCTCTGACCGCCACCGCCTCGGCCCAGGGGCGACCCGGCTCGACGGTGAACACGCGACCGCCGACGATCAGGAGATCGGCGGGCGCTTCCGGCGGCGCGCCGGCGCAGGCGGCCAGGGCGGTCGCGATGAGCGCGGCCGCCGCCGCGCCGACCGCGGCGGGAGCCTGGGCGATCGCGCGTGCTATCATCCGCCGCGCCAGACCGTGTGACGGAGGGGCGCCATGCTCACGATCGTCGCCTGCAGCGCCGAAGGGAAGCTGGACGAGGCGGTGACGAAGGAGCGGCTGCCCGATCTCCTCAAGACCGCCGGCACCACGATCTGGGTGGACCTGAGCGGTCCGATCGGCGACGAGGCCGGCTTCCTGACGTCCACGTTTCATGTCCACCCCCTGGCCATCGAAGACTGCGAGGCCCGCCGGCACCATCCCAAGATCGACGATTACGGCTCGCACCTGTTCATCCTGTCCCACGGCGTCCACCCGGAGAGCTCGGCGCGCGAATTCAAGAGCCGGCAGCTGGCGGCGTTCCTGGGTCCGAACTTCCTGGTCACCTGCCATCGCGACGCCTCGCGAAGCATCCAGGCGACCCTGGAAGGCGTCCGCCGCAACCCCCGCCTGATGGCCGAAGGGCCCGGCATGGTCCTCTACCGGGTGCTCGACTACCAGGTCGACCTGTACCTGCCTCTGATGGAGACCCTCCAGAAGCGGATCGACGAGATCGAGAAGGAGTGCCTCGCCGCCTCCACGTCCGCCATCCTGCAGGACGTCTTCGATCTGCGCAAGGCCCTCGTGCGGCTGCGCCGCTTCTCCGGCCACCAGAGGGAGATCTTGCTGCGCCTGAGCCGTCGCGAGTTTCCCCTGATCGACGACAAGACCGCCGTCTACCTGCGCGACGTCTTCGATCACCTGGTCCGGATCACCGACCTGGCCGATTCGTACCGCGAGCTGGTGGCGGGAGCGCTCGAGGCGCACCTGTCGATCGTCTCCAACCGGACCAACGAGATCATGCGGGTCCTGACGGTCATCACCACGCTGTTCATCCCGCTGACCTTCATCGCCGGGATCTACGGCATGAACTTCGACATGCCGGAGTTTCACTGGAAGTTCGGCCACCTGTTCGCCTACGTCCTGATGGCCGTGGTGGGGGCCGGGATGTATTTCGTGTTCCGCCGGCGCGGCATCTTCAAGAGCCGCTGACGCCTCGATCAGGGCCGGCGGCCGCGTGCGGCCCGGCGGCGGGCGCGGCCCGGCTTGCGGGAGCCTCCACGTGCCGGTGGCCTCTGCTCCGACCCGGCCCGCGCCACGACGAGGCTCCCCAGCATCCTCCGGGCCTCCTCCGGACCGAGGCGCCCGATCTGCAGCTCGTGCAGCACCACCGCCTTGTAGATTTCGAAGACCCCGCGCCTCAGCGCCTTCCCGAGGATGTCCGCCTCGTCCGCCTGGAGCCTGAGGCACACGAACGCCAGCTCCTCGCTCAGGGGCCGCCGCCCGACCTGTTCAGGAATTCTCATGGGCCCACCTTATCATCGGACAGGTTCGGGTGGAGAATACATCATGCGGCGCGCCATCCCCATCCTGCTGGCAGCGATCGCCGGCTTCCCGCCCACGATACCTGGCTTCGCGGCGGAATCGGCCGCGCCGGCCGTCCCGTCCTTCCGCGAATACGTCCGGGTCCAGGAGCGGCCGTACCTGCGAGTCGGCCTGACCGTCACCGTGATCGACCGGCAGGGGCGCCCGGTGCGCGGGCTGACCCGGGACGATTTCAAGATCCTGGAGGACGGCGTCCCGATGGAGCTGGCCGATTTCGGCCCCGAAGGGGAGCGGCGGGATCGCCCGCTGTCGGTCGCCGTGCTCCTCGACCTGTCCCAGAGCATGTCGGGGCAGGTGAAGCGGGTGCGCGAGGCGGCGCAGGCGCTTCTCGCCGGCCTGCGGCCGAA
The DNA here is from genome assembly GCA_036001465.1 of Candidatus Polarisedimenticolia bacterium. Taxonomy (NCBI): domain Bacteria; kingdom Pseudomonadati; phylum Acidobacteriota; class Candidatus Polarisedimenticolia; species Candidatus Polarisedimenticolia bacterium. The sequence continues at coordinate 37,446 of DASYUH010000020.1, read as the reverse complement.
GGACGAGATCATGGTGGCCCGGTTCAACGACCAGCTCACCGTTCTCCAGAAGTTCACCTCCGACCCCGGCGATCCCTCGAAGACCCTGGGCCGGATCGGCAAGGCCTGGGGCGGGACCGCTCTGTTCCGCTCGATCGAGGAGACCCTGAAAGATCTCAGAGAGCGGCCGGGCCGCAAGGTGATCCTGGTCGTGAGCGACGGTCTCGACGTCGACATAAGCCGCAGCGGCTCGGTCAACCAGTCGCTCTACCTGCAGGACCTCCTGCGCCTCTGCTTCCGATCGCAGACGGTGGTGTACGGCATCCGCCCGGGCATGAGCGCCACCTCCTGGCTGCCGTTCGAGGGGTTCGTCGAAGAGACCGGCGGGCGGCTCCTCTATACCGGCGGCGACCTGGCGGGGCTGTTCGCGCGCCTGGGAGAGGAGTTCCTCAGCCAGTACTACCTGGCGTACGACATCGACCCGCGTCAGGCCGAGAAGCGCCGGCGACGCGTCCGCGTCGAGGTGGGGCGGCCGGACGTGCGGGTGAAGACGGTGCGCGGGTTCTCGGCCCGGCGGGACCACGTGGAGGCGCTCCTGCGCGACCTCGTCGACGACGAGGCGCAGGTGCGCGCCGACGCCGTCTTCGACCTGGGGTTCGTCCCGGTCGAGCGATCCCTTCAGGCGGTCCTGGGCGCGGCCGCGGACCGGGATGAGCGGGTCCGGCGTCTCGCGGCCGTCTCCCTGGGGCGGCTCGGGGATGAGGCGGCCCTCGGTCCCCTGATCGAGCGGCTGGGGGATCCGGTCCCCGAGGTGCGCGCCGCCGCGTCCGGTGCCCTCGCGCAGTTCCGCGAGCGCGCGGTTCCGGGGCTGGTGGGGGAGGCGGCGCGGCTCCTGGCCGGTCGGCCGCCCGCCGTGGTCCAGCTCGTGGAGACGGTGCGCCTCCTGGGGAGCATCGGCGACGACCGGGCGCTCGATCCTCTGGCGGCGGTACTGCGCGACGGCCCCGCCGAAGCGCGCCTGCCGGCGGCGGAGGCGCTGGGGGAGCTTGGCCTGGCGACGGGCATCCCGGCCCTGCGCGCGGCGCTTCAGGATCCTGTCTCCGGCGTGCGGCTCGCGGCGGCTCGATCGGTCGTGGCCATCGCCGGCCAGACGGCGCGCCAGGTGATCCAGGCGTACGTCGACGCCGAGACCGACCCCGGCACGAAGGAGGCCGCCCGATCCCTCCTGGTGCCCTGATGCGCTACAATCTCGCCCAACCGGTGAGGAGGTATCCGACGATGGCTGACACGAAAGCGGCCGGCCCCAGGGTGACCTACGCCACCCTCGCGGCGGGCCAGACCCCCGAGTTCAACAAGGCGTACGACGAGGCGGTCGAGCGGGTCAAGGCGACCCTGGGGAAGACCCACGGCCACTTCATCGGAGCCAAGGAGATCCCCTCCAAGGAGACGTTCGCCGACACGAGCCCGAGCGACACCCGCGTGGTCCTGGGGCACTTCGCGTCCGGCACCCGCGCCGACGCGCAGACGGCGATCGTCGCGGCGCGCAAGGCCTACGAGAGCGTCTGGAGGGACCTGCCGTGGCGCGAGCGGGTCGAGCTCATCCGCAAGGCGGCGGCCGTCATCGAGAAACGACGCTTCGACATCGCCGCCCTGATGGGCATGGAGGTCGGCAAGAACCGCCTGGAGGCGATGGGGGACGCGCAGGAGACCGTCGACCTGATGACCTACTACTGCGACCAGGTCGAGCGGCACCAGGGGTTCGAGCTTCCCATGGAGCGGTTGTCGGAGAAGGAGGACAACCGGGACGTCCTGCGGCCGTACGGCGTCTGGGTCATCATCTCGCCGTTCAATTTCCCCATGGCCCTCTCGGGCGGGCCGAGCGCGGGCGCCCTTCTGGGAGGCAACACGGTGGTCTTCAAGCCGGCGAGCGATACGCCCCTGACCGGGCTGGCGCTGGCCGAGTGCTACCGCGAGGCGGGCCTGCCGACGGGGGTGTTCAACTTCGTCACCGGACCCGGAGGAAGCGTGGGGGAGGAGCTGGTCACCAACCGCGACGTGGACGGCATCCTGTTCACCGGCTCGCGCGAGGTCGGCTTCGAGACCTACCGCAAGTTCGCGCGCGCCTACCCCAAGCCGTGCATCGCCGAGATGGGCGGCAAGAACCCGGCGATCGTCTGCGCCTCGGCCGACCTCGACGCGGCAAGCGACGGCGTCCTGAAATCCGCCTTCGGCCTGCAGGGGCAGAAATGCAGCGCCTGCTCGCGCATCTACGTGCACAAGTCGGTGGCCAAGGCGTTCACCGAGATGCTGGTGGAGAAGACGAAGACGATCGCCATCGGGGATCCGGTGAAGAAGGAGAACTGGCTCGGGCCGGTGATCAACGGGGCGGCCCGCGACAAGTACCTGAAGTTCGTCGAGATGGGCCGGCAGGACGGCCGGATCCTGGCCGGCGGCGAGACGCTCCGGGGCGAGCCGTACGACCACGGCTTCTTCGTCCGGCCGACGATCATCGGCGGCCTGCCCAAGGACCACCGGCTCGTGCACGATGAGATGTTCCTGCCGATCACCTGCCTGTGGGAGTTCGGCACGCTCGACGAGGCGCTCGAACTGTCGAACCGGAGCGACTACGGTCTCACCGCCGGACTGTTCTCGACCGACGACAAGGAGATCAGGAAGTTCCTGGATCGCATCGAGGCGGGCGTGGTCTACGTCAACCGCCGCGCCGGGGCCACGACCGGCGCGTGGCCCGGCATCAACCCGTTCGGGGGCTGGAAGGGGAGCGGCTCGTCGGGCAAGTCCTCGGGCGGACCGTACTACGTCGCCCAGTTCATGCGCGAGCAGAGCCGGACGCTGATCCGCGGGTAAGAGCCGATCCGGGCAAGAGCATGACGGAGACGATCATCGGCAGGACGAGGCTCGTCCTGGTCCAGGGGGACCTCACTCTCCAGGATACGGATGCCATCGTCAACGCGGCCAATCCGGGGCTCCTCGTTGGTGGCGGCGTGGACGGGGCCATCCACCGTGCCGGTGGTCCCGGGATTCTCGAGGAGTGCCGGGCCATCGTCGCCCGCATCGGTTCCTGCCCGCCCGGGCAGGCGGTCGTCACGGGAGCCGGGCGCCTACGGGCGCGCCACGTCATCCATGCCGTGGGCCCCGTCTGGCAGGGCGGGGACCGGGGTGAGGACGGGCTCCTCCGCGACGTCTACCGCAACAGCCTCGACCTCGCCCTGTCCGTGGGCGCCCGGAGCCTCGCTTTTCCCTGCATCTCGACCGGCGCGTACAGGTTTCCCCCCGATCGCGCCGCCCGGATCGCGTTGGATGCGGTCCGGGCGTTCGCCCTGGAGCACGGCGCGCCCGACGAGGTGCGTTTCGTCACCTACGGTCCCGGCAATCATCGGATCTACGCCGGTCTGCTCGACGCTCCTTGATCCTTGCTCACGAACCCCCGCACCCCGCGTCTAACAGGAATGCAGGCCGGAGACGGGTATCGAGGCCGTGCCGCCATCTGACGAGGACGCACTCATCGAGAGGGCCCGCGAGGGCAGCCCGGCGGCGTTCGACGAGCTGGTGCGCCGCTACGACCGACTCGTCCTGCGCCTGGCGCTCGGCATCGTGAAGTCGGAGGAAGACGCCCGTGACATCTACCAGGAGACGTTCCTCAAGGCGTGGAAGGGGATCCGCCGATTCCGGAACGAGTGCTCGTTCGGAACCTGGATCTTCCGCATCGCCACGAACCTCTGCCTGGATCACGCCCGCCGTCGCGGGACGGCGCGCGACGAGCCTCTGGAGGATGCCGGGGGGGACACCGGGGGCCCCGGCCCGGCCGTTCGGGTCGTCGACCGGAGCGTCGAGGGGAATCCGGTGAAGGCCGTGGAAGCGGGAGAGCTGCGCCGTTTGATCGGAACAGCCCTGGCCGACCTGCCGCCGCGGGAGCGGCTGGTGTTCGGGTTGCGCCACGGGGAGGGGCTTCGCCTCGGCGCCATCGCGGCGATTCTCGAAACCTCGGAAGAGACGGCCCGCAACTGCCTCTACCGCGCCCATCAGAGGCTGCGCGCGGCGCTGCGGCATGTGCACGGCGGAGCGGGCGCTGCGGCCCCCCCGCGCATGACGGAGAAGGTGACCCGGGGCGCCCCGCTGAGGGACACGCCGGGAACCCTGGGAGGGACGGAGTGATGGACTGCGAAGCGTACCGAAAGGCGATCGTCCTGATGCTCTGCGAGGAGCTTCAGGACCATGAAAGGGCGGCACTCAAGGCGCACCTCCGGGAATGCTTCGACTGCCAGGCGTCATTCGCGGACGCACGGCGCATCCACCAGCTCGTGGAGAGCGCTCCGGCGGTCGAACCCTCCGCGGATCTCCTGGAGGCGTGCCGGCGGGACCTGCGTGCGGCCATAGGCCCGGGGCCCGGCGGGCGGACCGCGCCGGCCCGCCCGTGGTTGCGGCTGTGGCCTGCGTGGGCCTTCTCGCTTCTGGCGGCCGGGTTCGCGGCCGGAAGGCTGTCCCCGGGGGCCGGAGGGCCGGGATCGGCCGTCGACGCGAGGGCGCCGGAGGCCGGGACGACGATTGCCAATGTCGACTTCCGCGACAGCGATCCGCGCAGCGAGAGAATCAGCCTGACGTACGACACGCTGAGGCGGACCGCCCTCGAAGGGACCGCGGGCGACCCGCGCATCCGCCAGGTCCTCCTGGAGACGGTGCGGCAGAACCGGAACGCCGGGCTGCGTCTCGAGGCGATCGAGGCGCTGCGCCGGCACGCCGACGATCCGGAGGTGCGACGAGCGCTCCTGGGGACCGTCCGGGAGGATGAGAATCCAGGCGCCCGCCTGAAGGCGCTCGAGGCGCTGCAGGGTCGTGCCGCCGGCGACCCGGAGGTTCGCGGCGCCATCGTGCAGGCCCTCCTGCGCGACACCAACCCCGGCATGCGGGTGCGCGCCATCGACGCCCTGAAGGACGCGCGCGGTCCCGAGACTCTGGCGGTGCTGAAGCGCCTGGCCGACGGCGATCCGAACGACTACGTGCGGCTGCGCTCCGCCGCCCTGGTGAACGACATGCCGGCGCAGGATATTCGATGACACGGAGGCTCGTTCTCGTCGCCGTTCTGGCCCTCGTGCCGGCTGCGCCCCCCGGCGCCCAGGAGGCGCGCTATTACCGCGAGGGGCGGTTCCTGGTGCACGAGATCACCGGCCTCCTCCGCGACCCGGCGCCGCGCGTCCGGGTCGAGACCGACCTGGGATCCGTCAGCGCCGTCGGCGCCGCCACCCCCGAGCTGCGCTATCGCATCCGGGTCCGGGCGCGGGGCGCCGATGACGCCGCCACGCGGAGGCTCCTCGACGACCTGCAGGTGAGCGCCGCCGTGAACGGGGATCGGCTCCTGTTCCTGGGACAGGCGGTGGCGCCGGGCGCGGGGCGCGATCTGATCGCCGAATTCGAGATCGAGCTGCCCGGTCAGGTGAAGGAGTTCGAGGTCGCCACAGGCGCCGGAGACGTGCGGGCGCGCGGCCTGCCCGGCCGCGCGGAGCTTCAGACCCGCGGCGGGAACATCACGGTCGACCGCCTCGGCGGGCCGCTGCGCGCCGAGACGCGTGGCGGAAACATCGAGGTCGGCGCCGCCGGGGGGACGGCCCGGCTAATCACCGCCGGGGGCAGCGTCCGCCTCGAGTCGGCGGCCGGGGAGGTCGTGGCGCAGACCTCGGGCGGCGACGTGTTCATCGGCCGCGCGGGGACGCAGGTGCGCGCCGAATCGGGGGGCGGCAACGTGACCGTCGAGTCGGCCGGCGGCGACGTCTCGGCGCAGACCCGGGGCGGAAGCATCGGCATCGGAGACGTGCGCGGCGAGGTGATCGCGGTGACGGCCGGCGGCAGCATCCGGGTGGCTTCGGCCCGCGGCGGGGTGCGCTGCGAGAGCGGCGCCGGACCGATCTTCCTCAAGGTCTTCGACGGGCCGATCCGGGCGGTCACCTCGGCCGGCAACATCCAGGCGGAGATTCTCCCGGCCGGCCGGACGCTGTTCGATTCCGACATCCAGACCTGGCAGGGGGACGTCCTGCTGACGCTTCCGGAGTCGTCGCGGGTGGCGATCCGGGCCATCGTCGACAACTCGAAGGGCCGGCGGATCCAGAGCGAGTTTCCGCTGCGCGCCTACCGGGAGGCCGAAGACGCGGGGCGGCCCGTGGAAATCGCCGAAGGCGCCCTCGGCGGGGGGGGCGCGCTCATCAAGATACGCACGCTCGACGGCAACATCGTGATTCAGAAAGCCAGCAAGTCGCAACCTTGAAACGGGAGGATCTCTCCATGTCGAAAGCACTCGCAGCCGCAACGGGACTTCTGATCGTCGGTGCGGCCGCGGCCGCTCTGGCCGCCCGCCCCGCCCCCGAGACCCCGTCGCCGCCGGCCGATGCCCCGACCCCGAGGCCCGGCCGGGCTCCGCATGCTCCCCACGACCGCATGCTCTTCTTCTCCTCCGGCGGGTCGTGGCTGGGGGTCAGCATCGCCGACGTCACGGCCGAGAGGGTGAAGGAGCTGGGCCTCAAGGAGGAGACCGGTGTCGAGATCAAGGGGGTCATGCCCGGAAGCCCCGCCGAGGAGGCCGGCCTGGAGAAGGAGGACGTCATCCTGGAATACCAGGGGGACCGGGTCGAGGGGGCCGCGCAGCTCACGCGTCTCGTTCGCGAGACGCCGCCAGGAAGGACCGTGACGCTGGGCATCTCCCGCGGCGGGGCGAGCCGCAGCGTGAAGGTCAAGGTCACCGAGCACGAGGGTTCCGGGCACAAGAGAATCGTCACCAAGCGGATCGAGATTCCGAGCATCGACATCCCGCCCATCGAGATCCCCGAGATCGACCTGCCGGAGATCCCGCTGCTCGAGGGGATCCCGTCGTCGTTCCGGCTGGGCGTCTCCGTGGAGGACCTCACCGGGCAGCTCGGGGAGTATTTCGGCGTGAAGGACGGCGAGGGGGTCCTGGTGAGGTCCGTCAAGAAGGGGAGCCCGGCCGACGCCGGCGGCCTGCGCGCCGGGGACGTCATCGTCAAGGTGGACGGCGAAAAGGTCGCGGACTCGTCCGATCTGCGCAGCGCCATGCGCGAGCGGCGCGGCAGGACGTTCCCGCTGGGGGTCGTGCGCGACCGGCGCGAGACGAGCCTCACGGTCACCCTGCCGAAGCGGGAAGAGCCGGCCGAGGAGATCGAGGAGGGGGACGAGGAGTCCTCCCGCAATCTCCTGTTCGAAAAGCGCATCGAGGAAGGCGTCCGGCGGAAGCTGGAAAGCGCCAGAGCCAGGCTGGAGGCCGCCCACGCCCGGATCGAGGCGGCGCGCCTCCGGGCGGACGAATCCATCTAAGAGATCCCTCCACTCCCCCCCCCCAACTCTCCGTACGGGCAGTCGGCAGCCCGGCGCCCCGCAAGGGGCGCCGGGAATCCGTCCCGCACCGGTCGCTTGCCCATGGCCGGGCACCTCTCCTAATCTAGGGCCATGCCCTCCGTGATCGAGGCGCGAGGCCTCACGAAGACCTTTGGCGCGCTGGTGGCGGTGAACGACATCGGCTTCGCCATCCAGACCGGCGAGTGCTACGGGTTTCTCGGGCCGAACGGCGCCGGCAAGACGACGACCGTCAAGATGATTCACTGCTCGATCCCGATCACCTCGGGGGATCTGTCGGTCTTCGGGATGGGCGTGCGGTCGTCCCCCCGGGCCATCAAGGCCCGCATCGGCGTCTGCCAGCAGGAGGACAACCTCGACCCCGACTTCTCGGTGCGGAAGAACCTGACGGTGTTCGCGCGGTACTTCGGCATTCCGGCCGCGCCGGCGGCGGAACGGGTCAAGGAGCTCCTGGAGTTCATGGGGCTGTGGGAGAGGCGCGACGCGCGCATCCGCGAGCTCTCGGGCGGCCTGAAGAGGCGCCTGGCGATCGCCCGGGCCCTGGTCAACGATCCGGATCTTCTGATCCTGGATGAGCCGACGACCGGCCTCGATCCGCAGTCGAGGCACCAGGTCTGGGACCGGGTCCGCACCCTGCGCCGGCAGGGGAAGACCATCCTTCTGACCACGCACTACATGGACGAGGCGCAATCGCTGTGCGATCGCCTGGTGATCATGGACCACGGCCGCATCCTGGTCGAGGGGCCGCCGGCCGACCTGGTCCGCAGCCGCGTCGGCAAGGAGGTCGTGGAGGTTGAGGGCTTCCCGCCCGGGCTGCCGGGGTTCGCGCGCGACAGGGGCTGGTCGTTCGAGGCCGACTCCGATCGGCTGTGGATCTACACCGACTCGGGCGAGGCGGTGTTCGCGGCGATCGCGCGGCTGTACCCCTCGGAGCGCTGCACCGTGCGCATGGCGGGACTCGAGGACCTGTTCCTGAAGCTGACCGGCAGGGAGCTGCGCGAATGAGCCTGGCGGGGGTCTCCGGGCTGGTCAGGAACGTGAGCCTGCGGTCCGTGCGCGTCTGGCAGCGCAACCGGGACGTCTATTTCGTCACCTGGAAGACGAACCTGTTCCCGCCGCTGGCCGAGCCGATCCTCTATCTGCTGGCCTTCGGAGCCGGGATCGGCGCGCTGGTCAAGGAGGTGGAATACCGGGGCGAGATGGTCGGCTACACCGCCTTCATCGCTCCGGGCCTCCTGGCGACGCAGGTCATGTTCCAGGCGTTCTTCGAGACGACCTACAACACCTTCGTGAGAATGCACTACCAGCGGACGTTCGACGCCATCATCACGACGCCGCTGTCGCTCGAAGACGTCATGGCGGGGGAGCTCCTGTGGGCGACCACCAAGGGGACGATCTCGTGCGCCGTGATGATGGTGGCCGTCAGCTTCTTCGGGCTGCTGCACTATCCGCACGCCCTTCTCATCGTGCCGTTCTCGCTCCTGGCGGGTCTCCTCTTCGCGGCGCTCGGGCTGTGCTTCACGGGGATCGTGCCGGCGATCGACTCGTTCAACTTCCCCACCTTCCTGTTCATCATGCCGATGTTCCTGTTCTCCGGGACGTTCTTCCCCCTGGACGTCCTGCCGGTCTGGGCGCAGCGCCTCGCCTGGCTGCTCCCCTTGACGCACGTCGCCAACGTCATCCGGGAGCTGGGGCTCGGGCGGGTGCCTCGCGATCTCGGCTGGGACCTGCTCTACCTGGCGGTGATGACCGTCCCCCTGTGCCTGCTCGGTCTTCACCTGATGCGGCGGCGCCTGGTGAAGTAAGGGTCGGGGCCGCCCCGATCGCGCCGTTCAGATGAAAATCGCGCCCGCGACGGAAAGCAGGTCCGTGGCCCGCTCCGGCGCGACGCCGCGGAGCCATTCTCCGAACCCGGGGGCGGCGGCCCCTTCCGCGGCCAGGAGATCGAGGTAGACGACGGCCGGGCGCAGGCCGGCGCTCTTCTTCGCCAGGCGCCCGAAGCGCGAGGGGCCCTCGCGCCGTGCCGCCAGCCGGCGCGTGCGGGTCACCCTCCGGACCAGCGCGGGGTCGCCCGAGAGGATGGCCGTGAGGGCCGCGGCGGCGCTCTCGTTCCAGTCCCGCGGGAGCCTTCCGGCGATCCCGAGGTGCTGCACCAGGAGGCCGTCCGTCGGACGCTGCGGGAGGTTCATCGACCAGGAGGACAGCGGGATGAGGCTGGAAAAGCTGGACCGTTCGGGAACGATCACGGCGGCCCCCTCGAGAAGCGCCAGCGCCGCCGCCACCGCCGCCGCGTGGACGCCGGATCCCGGCTCCGCCAGGAGGGCCGCGGCCTCGGCCGCCAGCCGGGCGCTCTCGGGGGCGGGCGATTCGAACGGCTCGTGGCGCCCCCGCGCCGGCAGGGCATCCCCTTCGAGGAGGGCCGGCGGCAGGATGACGCGGGCGTAGGACTGCCGGACGGCGACCCAGTCGATGGCGTCCCGGGACACCGGGCGCCCCGGATCGCCGAACAGGACGCGGACGCTCGTCGGAGGCGGCATCGCCGCCATCCTACACGAGCGGGTCCCGGCAGCAGGCTTCTAGCCGCGGACGGTCTCTCCGGGCTTCAGAACTTCAGGCCGATCCCGGCGTAGGGGCCCTTGAAGGTGTTCTCGATCGAGCCGAAGTCCTCATCGACCGCGTCGAAGCGGTAATTCCGGTATCCCGCGAAGAAACCGAGGACGTGGGCAATGTACATTTCGACCTGAAGCCGCGTGTCGAGGACGTTCACACGGGTGCCGCTGACGTTCACCTTGAGTCCATTCGCCTCGGCCCGGATGTGGAAGCCGGGCATCGGCTTGATGGTGACCGCGGCGGCGAGGGTCGGGTAGGGGACCTTCTCGTCGAACTCGGTGCGGCCGCTGACCGAGCCGTCCATCACCATGTTGATCTGCGCCTGGTTCAGGCCGAACCCGACACCGACGTCGACGATCTTCAGATCGGCCAGCGTGAACCGCAGCTGGGCCTGCAGGAGCTTCAGGTTGAGGCGGCTGTCGACGTCCTCGGTCGCGACGTAGGGGGTGTCGTCGAAGAAGAACGACTGGGTCAGCGTCTTGCTCCCTTCCCGGGAGGAGTCGAGATAGTCGAAGAGCAAGCGGGTCTTGCCCAGCTTGAACCACACGCGCCCCATCTTCGAGCTGTCGCTCTTCTCGAGGTCGATGGTGTCCTGGAAGTCGAACGTGGTCCCGGTGAACAGGTCGCCGTCGACCGAGGCCTGCCCGTCCTGGTTGTTGCGCCAGATGCTTCCTTCCACGCCCACCCAGTCCCCCAGGGCCCGGGCGGGGGTCGGCGCCGCGAAGGCCAGGACGAGCGCCAGCGGTAGACAGGTCAAAATGGGCGTGAACGGCCTGGATGTCCTGGGCTCTGAGTTCATGGATCTCCTCCTCCTCGAGACACAATGCGAGGCGCTCATAACTTAATGTCCGGACGTCGGATCGGCAAGTTGACACCTTCCCGGGACCCCCCCTAAGATCGGTTCATGCCGCAAAACGACGGGGATCGGGATGATTTGATCCACGACTGGAACCGGGTCGACGGGGCCCCCGGGCCGGCCCTGCCGATCGCCCTCGACGACGAGACCCTGCGCGACGGCCTGCAGGGTCCGAGCGTCACCGATCCCCCCATCGAGATGAAGATGAACATCCTGAGGGCCATGGACCGCCTCGGGATCGACACCGCCGACGTCGGGCTCCCGGGGGCCGGCCCCAAGGCGGTGGCCGACTCGGACGCGCTCTGCCGCCAGATCGTCGAGGAGAAGCTCGCCATCCGCCCGAACTGCGCGGCGCGCACCATGGTCAGGGACATCGAGCCGATCGCGCGCATCGCGGCGACGATCGGCATTCCGGTCGAGGCCTGCCTGTTCATCGGATCGTCCGCCATCCGGCAGCACGTCGAGGACTGGTCGATTGACCTTTTGTTGCAGCGGACCGAGGAGTCGATCGCCTTCGCACTGAAACAGGGCCTGCCGGTGATGTACGTGACCGAGGATACGTCCCGGGCGCATCCCGAGACCCTGCGACGCCTGTACTCGACCGCCATCCGCTGCGGCGCGCGCCGCCTCTGCGTGACCGACACCGTCGGGCACGCCACGCCGCACGGTGTTGGCCAGGTGATCCGCTTCGTCGCCTCGATCGCGGCGGAGTGCGGCGGGAGCGTCGGCATCGACTGGCATGGCCACCGCGACCGAGGCCTGGGCCTCGCCAACAGCCTGGCCGCGATCGCCGCCGGCGCCACGCGGGTGCACGGCTGCGCGCTGGGCCTGGGGGAGCGCGCCGGCAACGCGCCGATGGATCTGCTGCTGGTCAACCTGAAGCTCATGGGGCTCATCGACCGGGACCTGTCCGGCCTGGGGGAATACTGCCGGCTGGTCTCGGAGGGGTGCCGCGTGCCGATCCCCCCCAACTACCCGGTCGTGGGCAGGGACGCCTTCGAGACCGGCACCGGCGTGCACGCGGCGGCGGTCATCAAGGCGCTGCGCAAGAACGACACCTGGCTGGCGGACCGGGTCTACTCGGGGGTGCCGGCGTCCCAGTTCGGCTTCCGGCAGGCGATCCGGATCGGCCCGATGAGCGGTCGGTCGAACGTCGTGTTCTGGCTGGAACAACAGGGGATCGAGCCCAAGGACGCCGTGATCGATCGGATCTTCGATGCGGCCAAGCGCAGCGACCGTCTCCTGGAGGACGACGAAATCCTCGCGCTCGCCGGCGGGAAGCGGGTCGCCTCCCGAAAGCGCGGCCGGTAGGAAGTCCGCCTGCGGGTTCGCAGGGCCCGAGAACCTAAAGCCGGACGAGGTTTCGCCCCGCCCGCTTCGCCCGGTAGAGAGCCTGGTCGGCGCGCCCCACCAGCGACTTGATGTCCTCGCCGTGGTCCGGGAAGGTGGCGATCCCGATGCTGATGGTCACGCCGACCTTGACACCGTCGAGCTCGATCGAAGCCGACTCGATGGCCCGGCGGATGCGCTCCGCCGCCTGCAGCGCCTCGTCCGCGCCCCTCTCGGGAAGATAGGCCAGGAATTCCTCGCCCCCGTACCGCGCCGAAACGTCATCTTCCCGGATCGATCCGCGAATGAGGCGCCCGACCTCGCTCAGCACGTGGCTGCCCATCAGGTGGCCGTGCGTGTCGTTCACCGACTTGAAGTGGTCGAGATCCATCATCAGGACCGCGAGGGGCGTGCGGTACTTGCGGCTGCGCTGCAGCTCGCTCTCCAGGGCCAGGTAGAGCGATTCCCGGGTGAGAAGTCCGGTGAGCTGATCGTAGGAGATCCGGTTCCGGATCTCCTCGTGAAAGCGCGCCTCGACCTCGTCCAGGAGGTCGAACTTGAGGACCGTCATGCCGATCTGGATCTTGTCGTTCTCCCGCAGCTCCGTCGACTCGACGAGACGGTTGTTGACCAGGGTGCCGTTCGTGCTTCCGAGATCGGTCAGGTGGAAGCTGGCGTTTCGTTTCCCGCGGTCCCACCTCACCTCGACCCGCGCATGCTCGCGGGAGGCGAGGTCGTCGGGAAGGCGGATGTCGGCCTCCGGCCCGCGGCCGAGCACCGTGGTCCGGCGCCGCAGGAGGAAGTCGCGGCCGATTTCCGCTCCCTGAAGCACGACCAGCGAGGCGTGCGCCTTCCTGAAACGCACGCCCTCGATATCCGCCCGGGGGATGGCCATGGTGCGATCGGACGCGCGTTGGCTCATGGCGTCCGGCTCACTCGGGCGTCTCGACCACGACGCGGTTGCGGCCGCTCTCCTTGGCCCGGTAGAGCGCCCGGTCGGCGCGCCCGACCAGGGCCTGGATGTCGCGGCCGTGCTCGGGGCAGGAGGAGATGCCGATGCTGATGGTGACCTGGATCGTCTTGCCGTCGAGGCTGAACGGGTGGGCCTCGATCGCCCGGCGGACGCGCTCCGCGGCCTGAATGGCGCCCAGGGTGCCGGTTTCCGAGAGGTAGGCGACGAACTCCTCCCCGCCGTAACGCGCCGCCACGTCGTCGCCCCGGATCGACTCGCGGATGAGACGGCCCACCTCGGCGAGGACGTGGCTTCCCATCAAGTGCCCGTGGGTGTCGTTGACCGACTTGAAGCGGTCGAGATCCATCATCAGGACGGTGAGCGGCAGCTCGTAACGCAGGCAGCGCCGGAGCTCCATGTCGAGCGCCAGATAGAGAGACTCCTTGGTCAGGAGGCCCGTGAGCTGATCGAACGAGATGCGGTTCCTGATCTCCTGGTGGAACTTCGCCTCGATGTCGTCCAGGAGCACGAACTTCAGGACGGTGTCTCCGACCTGGATCCTGTCCCCCTCGCGCAGCTCCACGCTCTCCACGAACGCGTTGTTGACGTACGTGTGGTTGGTGCTTCCGAGGTCGACGAGGTGATAAGTGGCCAACTGCTTCGCGGGGTCCCAGGCGGAATCGATCCGCGCGTGCTCGCGCGAGACCAGGTCGTCGGAGATCCGGATCTCCGCCCCGAAGCCGCGGCCCAGGATCATCAGGCCCCGCCTGAGGCGGTAGTTGCGGCCGATCTCGGCCCCCTGGAGGACGACCAGGGTCGCGTGGCTCTTCTGGAACCGCCCGGCGTCCACCACCGACCGGTCGATCGCCATGGTGCGATCGTGAGGCTTCTGCGACATCGCTCCGTCCCTGCCGCACGCCAGCCGGCATGGGGAATACATTTGTGCAATCGTGCGCGCGGGGGCGCCGCGTGCACCACGGCCAAATGTAGTCCGGCCGGGGAGGATGTCCACGATCCAGTGGACCGGCCCGATACCCGGGCAGGCTCCCAGCGGGCTCCTAGAGCTTGAGGAAGCACCACTCCTTGGTGTACGGCACGCTGCTCATCTGGATGCCACGCGCCTCCGTGACCAGGACGTTATCGGAGTGGTTGTATCCGAACCCCTGCTCGGGGACATACAGCCCCGGTTCGTTGCTGAACGTCATGCCGGCCTCGAGCTGGGTGTGATCGCCGAGTGAGATGTAGGGTGGCTGGTGCCCCTCCGAGCCTTCCCCGTGGGCGGGACGGTGATAGACGTACTTCGCCATGCCGTTCTTGACCTGGAAGTCGTGGACCTGCCGGGCGACGAGGGATCCGGTGACGCCGGCCGCCGAGGCCTCCGCCTGGATCCGGCAGCACTCCGTGTGCGCCTCCCAGACCTTTTCCCGGAACGCATCTTGAGGAGCGATTTGATAGGCGCGATAGAGCTCCCCCCCGTACCCGCCGATCTTGACGTCGCCGGAAACCTGAAGGGAGTCCCCCCTCCTGATGCGGCTGTGGTGAAACTGGTTCGGGTGCGGGTAGGCGGTCCCGACGCCCGTGCGGACGTAGATGCCGACGTCGATGCCCACGGCGGTGTGCGGTTTCCCGTCGCGCCGGATGTCCTTCAGGATCAGGTCGGCGCCGTACTGGGTGGCCGCCATCTGGACGTCGAAGTCGGTCTTGTCGGTGCCGTGCTGCAGGATGTAGTCGCGCGCGAAGGCGTGGATCTGGCTGAAATAGTCCATGGCGCGCTGCGTCAGCGCGATCTCCTCGGGGGTCTTGACCATGCGCAGGCGCTCGCAGAGATCGCCCGCCTTCCTGAGCGCCGTCTTCGGCAGGATGTCGCCCGCCGCCTCGGTCAGGTCGGACGTCAGCGGCCGGTCCACTCCGATTGCCTTGCCCGCCCAGCCGCGCTTCCGCAGGCCCTTGAGGACCCAGCGGGTCAGATCGACCGTCGCCCCCATCGGCACGCGGCCGAGGTTCGGGAAGGCCCCCTCGCCGTGCTTGAAGTCGAAGTAGGTCTCCTTGTCCTTGATCCACCAGGTGTCGACGAGGTCGCGGTCGAGGCTCGGGTGGAACCAGGTGAGGTCGAGGCCGGTGGCGGGGATGAAGATGAAGAACGGCCGCTCGGTCGAGGTGTGCCAGAGACCGGTGAAGTAGATGATGTTCCAGCGGTCGCCGAGAAGAGCGCCGTCGATCCCCTCCTCCGCGAGCCGCGCCTGCAGCCTCTTGACGGCCCCCTTGTGCCAGACCTCGTCGAGGCGATCGAACTCGGCCGGCCGGGGATGCTCCGGATTGCGCCTCAGCAGGGCCGCCGAAACGCCGGCGGGCGGGGCCGGGGCGACCCCGGAGGGGGCGGCCGGGGTCCCGGGGGACGCCGCCCCCGCCCGGCCCACGCCGACGATGCCGCCGGCAACCGCCGCCACCGAACCCGCCAGGAAATCACGTCGCGATCTGCGCATGACCCGTCCCCCGACCCGAGCCTCCGGGCGAATGTGTCCGCATTCTGTGAAGAGGGGGCAGATGATAGCCGAAGGGGAAGCCGGCCTACAACGGGGACGAGGCGCGGACCGGCCGGGCCTGACGGGCCGGCCGCTTGGAGATGTTGCGCGACAGGGAGCGGTAGGCCGCCTCGACCTCGACCACGGTCGCGCGGCGTTCCGCCTCGCAATCGAGCGAGGCGAGGGCCGGCGAATCGGAGCGCAGGGTGCGGCGCAGGCGCAGGTAGGCGTTCAGGATCTCGTCGTCCATGGCTCCCGGGCACAGGTCGAGAGTGCGATAGGGATCGGACATCGCGGGGGAGTCCCATCCCGGCCTGTCCCAGTCCGCCTGGCGCAAGGCCGTGCCGCACGGGGCCGCCTGGGGGCGTGCCTCCGCCGGCCGGGGCGTCGAGAACGACTCGGCCACGGCGCGCAGCATCTCGGCGGTGCGAGACCGTGGATACTCCGACAGATAGGCCTTGCGCGACTTGAGGCACTGCACGAGAGTGGGATCGTAGGGGATGGCCCCCGCGAAACGCAGCGGGATCCGGACGAACCGCTCGGAAATCCACTCCATGGACTCCCCGAGACGCTCGTCCTCGTGCGAGCGCACCTGGTTGATCACCAGGTGGGGGAGATAGGTCTCGACGTGGCTGGCGATCGCCGCCGCGGCGAACGAGTCGATGCGCGCGATCTCGTCCAGGACTTCGAAGGGGCGCCCCTGGTCCGACTGGTCCCGGTGCTCCATGACAAGGTCGATGATCGACTGGTAGCCGAGGGTCCGGCCGAGGTGGTACAGCCGCCTGAGAAAGGCCGCCTTCAGGAACCGGTAGCAGTTCTCGATCGAGGTCGGCTCGGGCAGGATCACCATGAGGCCCCGATCGGCCAGGGAGAACAGGTCGAGGACATTCAGGGACGTCCCGGCCCCCAGATCGAGCAGCACCACGTCGGCCGGCAGCCCCAGGAGCACGCGCAGGAGGCGCGTCTTCTGGAAATTCTTCAGGCTCTCGATGTCCAGGCTGTTGCGCGCCCCGCTGATCAGGGACAGGCGGGGAACGCCGGTCTCGAGGACCACCGTCTCGATCGATTCGAATCGGCGCTTGATGAAGTCGCTCAGCGCCAGGGCGGGCGGATCCAGGCCGAGCACGGTGTGCAGGTTGGGGGCCCCGAGGTCGCCATCGACCAGGATCACCCGCCGGCCCATCTGGGCCAGATGGATGCCGAGGCTCGCCGCGACGAGCGACTTGCCGGTGCCGCCCTTGCCGCCGCCCACGGCCCAGATCTGCGGCCTGCCGCACAGCGCCTGAGGGGTTGGATTCATAGGTGATCTTCAGATACGCCGGAACGGGGAAACGCGCAACTGGCGGTATCGTGACACGGCGTCGGCGCGGCGGCACTTGTCAAACGGGCGCAGGTGGGGTAGAAGCGGCAGGGGAAAAATCGATGCGCCGTCACGTTTTCGTCATCGCCCTCCTCGCGGCGCTGCTGCCGGCCGGAATCCCACCGGCCGGTGCCCAGACGCCTCCGGGGGAATCTCCCGGGGCGCCGGGTCCCGGGGGCGGACGGAAAAACCTGGCCGACCGCAATGACCGGAGGCTGTTCCAGCGGTTCGTGGAGGACGCCGCCATCTCGACGGGCGGCTGGGCCGAGCTGCAGTACCGCTACACCAACCTCTCGAACGGCAGCGAGCATTTCCTGGGCCCGCTCGTCGCCTTCAAGATCGTCAACAACATCGAGGGGGGTCTGCGCTTCGGCTTTCTCGACGTCAACCCGGACCCGGGATCGGGGGAATCGGGTCTTTCCGACATCGACCTGTTCGCCAAGTACCGGCTGCCGGGTGGCCGGGGACGGGCGGCGTTCGGCGTCCTGGCCAAGGTGCCGACGGCCAACGAGGAGGAGGGGCTGGGCACCGGCAAATCCGACCTGGAGGTTTTCGCCGCGTGGCGTGCCGACCTGGATGCCGTGTCGATCGTCGCCCACGCGGGGGTGCGGTTCAACGGCGATCCCGATCCGCCGGTCCCGCCTACCGACAACTCCCTCTTCTTCGGAGGGGCGCTGATCCTGCCGGCCTCCGCGGCCCTGACCCTGGTCATCGAGGCGACGTACGAGACCGAGAGGTTCGAAGGGGCCTCGGACGACGCTCGTCTCACGCTCGGAGTGCAGTCGCGCGGCAGGCAGGGGCACACCGGGATACGCGGTGGCGTCGCCATTCCGCTCAACGATGGCGCCCCCGACTACGAAGTCCTGCTCGGGGCCTTCCTGACCTACTGAACCCAAATCGCGCGCTCTTGCCTTCTAGAGACCGGCGGCGGCGCGCAGGAACCGGGAGATCTCGGCGGGTGAACCGGCGGGCGGCGCCACCCGCAGAAGGTGGACCTCGGCGCCGGTTTCTTCACTGGCCGGCAGGCTCTCCTCCAGGGTCACCTCGGCGGGATGGGCGATCGGGAAGCTGATTTCCGAGCTCTCACCGCCGCGCCGCACGAGCAGGGTGCAGGTCGGCTCCCCCTCGAGCCGCTCGATTTCTATCAGCGCCACCTCGGACCCGGGAAGCATGCTCGCCGCACGGGCGATCGCGGCGTCCAGATCGACGCCGGCGAGACCGAGGAGCGCCTGGAGCTCCCGCCCGCGCTCGTCCCCCAGCCGGTTGCTGACCAGGTCATGCTGATCGGAGCGCGCGAGGATGTAGAGAGGGCGTCCGGCGATGACCTGCAGCGCGTGGAGGTCCTCTTCGCGGACCACCACGAACATCCGCGTGTCGCCGTGAAGCGAGGCTAGAAACGCCTTCTCCCCGGGGAAGGTCCAGGGGGAGTGTCCCGATTCCAGGCCAAGCCGGATGTCGTCGCTGTGCGGCAGGACCAGTCCGACGGTCTCGCGCAGGTAGAACGGCAGCCCCCGCAGATAGCACTGATACGCGTAGACCGGCTCGTTCCCACGCCGTTCCTGGCGCAGGATCGAGGCGAAGTTCCTCGTCTCGTTGAGGAAATTCACGCGCCCGATCCCCATGAACAGGGCATAGCACGCGGCCATCCACAGGAGGGCCGCCGCGGCCAGGCCCGTCAGGTGGCGGCCGCGACGCGCCAGGCGATGCCCGAGCAGGAGCGCCCCCAGCGCGAGGGACGCCACCGCGACGCCCACCACCTTCCCCGTCCATGCCTCGTCGAGGAACACCCAGCCCTCGCGCCGACGTTCGATCACGGCCGCGCCCGCCGCGAGCACGATCAGCAGGACCGTGGGCCAGAGAAACAACCTCAAATGGCGTTCCTGCTCCAGGTGGCTCTCGAGGCTCGAGGCGATCAGGAGCGCCAGGGGAGGGACGAGCGGCAGCACGTAGAGCGGCAGCTTGGACTGGGCCACGGTGAAGAGGAGCAATCCCGGGATGATCCAGGACCACAGGAACGCCGGCGCCTCCGGGGCAATGGCCGGGGCGGCCCCCCCGCCGTCCGTCCTCCTGCGGCGCAGGCAGGCCGGCAGCATCAGGCTCCAGGGCATCAGGGCGGCCGCCAGGACCGGCAGGTAGTACCACCAGCCGCCCTGGTGCCTGTGCACCGCGGTGGTGAATCGCGCCAGGTGCTCGTGCAGGAAGAAGTAGACCGGGAATTCCGGATTGGCAATCGACACGGCGACATACCAGGGAGCCGCGAGAAGCAGGAAGAGGAGGCTCCCGCGCACCCAGGGAATGTGCCGCGCGACGCGCCACTCCCTCCTCGCCGACAGGAAGCAGACGATGGTCAGGGCCGGCAGGACCGCTCCCAGGAGTCCCTTGGTGAGCACGCCCCCCGCGGCGGCGGCGAACATCCCCGCATAGGCGGCGGTCCCGGCCTTTCCGCCCTGACGCCCCTTGAGAAAGAGAAACAGCGTCAGGGAGACGAAGAACGTGAGGGCCAGGTCGAGAGTGAGGATGTGGCTGGAGGCGAAGAAGAGTGCCGAGGATGCCAGGACGATCACCGCGAGCGAGCCGCCCTGACGACCCAGAAGCAGGATCCCGGCGCGCCATGTGACCAGGAGCGTCCCGAGTGCGAACAGGAGCTGGCCGAACCGGGCCCCGAATTCGCTATGTCCCCAGATGGCCAGGGACCCCGCCGTCACCCAGTAGACCAGGGGGGGCTTGTCGAGAAAAATCGTGCCGTCGACGTGGGGCGTCACGAAATCTCCGCGGGCCAGCATCTCGCTGGCCACGTCGGCATAACGCCCCTCGTCCCTCTCCCACAATCCCCAGGGCGACACGCCCAGGAGGAAGAGCAGCAGGGACAATCCCGCGATCGGCCACAGCCGACGGAGCACCGGTCGCATCATGACAGTACGAGGATAGTGCCGCCCATAGTCCTTCGCCATTCTATACTCTCGCGCCATGCAGCAGCGGATCCCCGAGCGGGTCGGGCGCGGCAGGGCCGGCATCCTCGCCCTGCGAGTCCTGGGCAGCGCCGGCCGATGGTGGCCGATCCTGCTGGCCGGGGCCGTCCTGGTCATCGGCTGGGAGGAGCTCCGCCGGATCGATTTCCTCCAGGTCCGCCAGGCGCTCCGCTCCCTGTCGGGCCGCTGGCTGGCCGTCGCCGCCGGCCTGACCGCCCTGAATTTCGCGCTTCTGGGCTGCTACGACCTGATCACTCTCCGCGGGACGCACGTGCCCCGCGCCGTCCGCTGGATCTTCGGGACGCTCGCCTTCGCCTGGAGCAACTTCCTGACTCTCGGCCCGATCGCGGGGAACGCCATCCGATTCCTGCTCTACCGGCCCTACGCCGTCGATGCCGCCGTCCTCAGCGCCGCCATCGTCGCCAACATCACCGCCTTCTCTTCCGCGCTCCTGGCCTGCCTGGTGAGCGTCTGGCTCCTGCCGCCCCTCCTGGCTCCGGCCGGCGCGCTCCTGATCCTGGCGCTGTTCGCGGCCCTGCTCGGGCGCATCGGCCGCCATCCTGGCACGCCGCGCTGGCTGGCGCGCGGGGGCCGGACCTGGGCGGCCCTGTTCGCCGTGGCGTTTCTCGACTGGGTCGTGGCCGCGGCGGTCTTCGCCGCGCTGGTGCGCGCCACCGGAGAGCCGGCCGGCCTGGTGCCGGTCGTCCGGGCGTTCTTCACGGGTCAGCTGATCGGCGCGGCGTCGCTCCTGCCGGGCGGCCTGGGCAGCGCCGATGCCTTCTGGCTGGCGCGCCTGCCGGTCGGTCCCGCCTCGGCCGGAGCCGCCCTGATCGCGTATCGCGCGACGTACTACCTGGCGCCGTGGCTTCTTGCCTGCCTGGCGCTCCTCGTGCGCGGCGCCCGGGCGGGAGCGCGCTGGCTCCGCCCGGTCCCCTCGATCCTGGCTATCCTGATCGGCGGAGGCGGCGCCATCATGCTCGCCAGCACGGCGTCGCCCGCGCTGGCGCACCGCCTGCGGATCCTGGAACGCTGGGTGCCCGTGGGAGTCGTCGAGCTGTCGCACCTGGCGGGTGCGGCCACGGGGCTCGCGCTGCTTCTCCTGGCGCGCGGCGTGGCGCGCGGCTACCGCGAGGCCCAGCGGGTCACCGTGGCGGTCCTCCTCGTCGCCGGGCTGATCGCCCTTCTCAAGGGGCTGGATTACGAAGAGGCGGTCATCCTGTTCGCCCTGGGCGGCGTCACCTGGTCGCAGGGCGCCCTGTTCAAGAGGGAGGGGCGCGCCCCCTGGCTCGGCTGGACGGCGATCGGCATCGCCGTCCTGGCGGTCGCGATCTTCGCCTTCGTCGGGTTCGGCTCGCAGGCCTCCGTCCCCTACGAGCATGCGCTCTGGTGGACCTTCGGCTTCGCCGGCCACGCGGATCAGGCGGCCCGCTTTCTGCGCTCGCTGGCGGTTCTGGGGTTTTCGACCGTCGCCATCCTGCTGTACGTCGGGCTCCGCGTGCCGGCCCGTTTCGAGGCGCCCGCCCCGGAGGAGATCGCGCGCGCCGTTCGCATCCACCAGGAGCGCGGATCGGGGACGACCCCCCTCATGATCGCCTCGGGGGACAAGTCGTTCTTCTTTCTGGAGGATCGTGCCTTCTGCGCCTACCGCGTGGTGGGAGCGTACCTCGTGGTGTTCAGCGATCCGACCGTGCCGGGCGGGGAGGAGCGCGATTTCCTCGAGGCGCTGATGGCGCGGGCGCAGGAGATGGACCGGCGGCTGGTCTTCTACCAGATCGCCCCGCACTGGCTGCCGCTCCTGCACGACCACGGCTTCTCCTTCTTCAAGCTCGGCGAGGAGGCGATCATCCCCCTCCGGGGATTCAGCCTGGAGGGGGCGCGCTGGAAACACTTCCGGCATGCCGTCAACCGCGTCGAGGAGCGCGAAGGCTTCTCGTTCACCGTGGTTCCGCCGGACGAGGTGGTGCGGCGCATGGAGGAGCTGAGATCCATCTCCGACGCCTGGCTGAAGAGCAAGGAAGCGCGGGAGAAGCAGTTCTCGATCGGAGCCTGGAGCGACGCCTACATGGCCCGTTTCCCCTGCGCGCTCGTGTGCGATCCCCGGGGCAGGCCGGTCGCCTTCGCCAACCTCCTGCCGGGACCCGGCAGGAAGGAGCTGTCGATCGACCTGATGCGTCATTCACGCCAGGCCCCCGAAGGCGTGATGGACTACCTGTTCGCCCGCCTCCTTCTCTGGGGCGAGCAGGAAGGGTACGAGACCTTCAATCTGGGAATGGCCCCGCTGGCGTCCGTCGGAGAGTCGAGTGGGGCGCGCCTGGGAGAGCGGCTGGCCCATCTCCTGTTCCGGCACGGAGAGGGGCTCTACAATTTCCAGGGCCTCAGGGCCTACAAGGCCAAGTTCCACCCGACCTGGGTTCCGCGCTACATGGCGTACCCCGGATTCTGGGAGTGGCCTCTCGCCGTGGCGCAGGTGTCGGTCCTGATCGCCGGCGGCTGGCGCTCGGTCATTCAACGAAGGAGGGGGACCGCATGATGGCTGCGGCGCTCGCCGCGCTTCTCGCCGCCGGGTCGCCGCCGCAGGCCGCGGTCCGCGAGATCGCGCTCCGGCTGCCGCTCGTCGGCGACTCGAAGGTCTACGTGCCGGCCGGGCGGCCCGACCGGGTCGTCCTGTTCCTCAGCGGCGACGGCGGGTGGAACCGGGGGGTCGTCGAGATGGCGCGCCGCGCCGCCGCCGGCGGGGCCGCGGTGGTCGCGGGGCTGTCCTATCCGCGCCTGCGCCACGCCGCGCTGACCGCCGCCCCGTCGTGCTGGTATCCGGCCGGCGATCTCGAGAGGATCGGCCAGGCGCTCGAGAAGCAGGTGCGATTCCCCGCCTACACGCGGCCTGCCCTGGTCGGCTACTCGAGCGGCGCCACGCTGGTCTACGCGGCCCTCGCGGCCTCGCCGGAAAGCTTTTCGGGCGGCATGAGCCTGGGGTTCTGCCCCGACCTGACGGGCGTCCCGCCCCTCTGCTCCCACGATCGCTTCCGGCCGCTCTACGACTCCAAGAAGAGAGAGGCCGACGTGGCCCCCGTCGAGGAGCTGGACTCCACATGGGAGATCCTGCAGGGCGCGCAGGACGTCGTCTGCCGTCCGGAGGCGACCCGATCCTTCGCGGACGGCGTGCGCGGGGCGCGCGTGTCCCTGCTCCCCGGAGTGGGGCACGGCTACGGAAACTCCGGGAAGTGGGGCGAAGCGTTCGATCGCGGCCTCGCGGAGATCCTGCGCGCTTCCGGCGGGCCCGGGGCCGCGCCGAAGCCGAAGCGCGTGGCGGGCGACCCGGGCCTCGAGGCGCAGCTGGAGTCGCTGGACCTGCCTCTCGAGCTGCGCCTCGTCGAAAGGCCCCGCGGATTCTTCTTTTTCATCTCGGGGGACGGCGGATGGTCGAACCTCGACCGCGCCATCGTCGACGGCCTCGCGGAGCGCGGCGTCTCCACCGTGGCCCTCAACACCCTGAAGTATTTCTGGAGCGAGAAGCCGCCGGACCGGGTCGCCGCCGACCTGGAGCGGCTCGTCGCGGCCTGCCGTCCCCGCGGGCTGCCGCTCTTCGCCGGCGGCTATTCGTTCGGGGCCGAGGTGATGCCGGTGGTGCTCGATCGGAGCGAATTCGCGGGGCGGTTCGCGGGGCTGATCCTGGTCGGCCCCGGCCCGAACGCCTCCTTCGAGGTGAGCGTTCTCGACTGGCTGCGGACGAAGGAGAAGCCGACGCCCCACAAGGTCGTCGACCACGCTCGCGCCCTCGGGCAGCTGCCGCTGCTCTGCGTTTCGGGGGAGAAGGAGGACGAGTCGATCTGCCCGGCCCTGCGCGGTGGCGCCGGGGTGGAGATGGTGACCCTGCCCGGGGCGCATCACTTCGGCGGCGACTACCGCAAGGTCGGCGACGCCTGCGCGGCGTTCGTGGGCAGGCTCCTGGCGCCCGCGGCCGACGCTCCGGCCGCGGCGATCACGGAGTGATCTGCGCCAGGTAGAACTCCCGCGCCCTGGCGAAGTCGCCCAGGACGGAGGCTTTCTCCGCCTCGGTGTTCCAGCCCCGGTGCTCGCGGGCCGCCTTCTCCAGACGATCGATCCAGGCGAGGAAATAGCCTGCGTCGTCGGGCGACCGGACCTTGCCGTGTCCCACCCTCACGTAGACGGGGCTCGTCGTCCCGAACGGATAGATGTCCAGGATCGGGTGCTCCGGGTGCGCCGCGTAGGCGCGCAGCACGTACCAGCCGCTGGCCGTGACGGAGAGATCATGGGTCGCCGCGGCGGACGTCCGGTCTCCCGTAAGCGGCAGATCGGCCACCACGCGCCCGTTCCCGACGATCTCCAGCCGGTCGACCGGGACGATCGACCGGAGGGAGACGCGCGCCTGGACGCTGTGCGCTCCGTCCGGCAATTGCAGATCGTCCCCCGGTCCCTTGCCGCCGAGGGAAAACTCCAGGAGCGGCCCGTTGGTCGCGAACGTCCTGCCGCTCCGGATGCCGCGGAGCCACGCCGCGTGATCGGGCCGTCCCCCGGTCTTCACGTAGACCCGATCCACGCCCACCGGGCCGCGCAGCGAGGCGTAGTTCGCCATCGCATCGGTGCCGGCGCCGGCCGGGAGCCGCAGGCCGCAGTTGAGCAGGCGGTACCAGACCGTCGACGTGGCGAGGTGGTCGCTGAAGCCGACCACCTCGAAGTAGTCGACCTTGCCGAGCGCCGCGGCGACAGGAAGGTCGTGCGTGAGCGGCTCCTCCATCCTGGCGGGATCGGGAGGGGCGTCGAACGGGTGAACGTAGCCGGTCAGGGCGCCCTGCCCGTGCGCCAGGTCGAAGACGGCGGGATTGTTCGGGTAGGGGCTTCCGGCGGGCGTGTTCGCGTAGGCGGCGTACGCCGGCATCAGGAAGTAGTCGCGCGGCCCGAGGATCGCCGTGTGGCCCCAGAAGCTGGTGTGGTATTCCTGCCCGTGGACCACCAGCGTCCCCTCGTTCCACGGAGGGGCGGGCCGGGCGGGGAAGTAGGCGATGTCCGGGATGCGCTGCTCCTTGTTGACCACGAGGTTTTCAATCACCGCCAGATCTTCGGCCCGCCCCTGGAACGCCAGCCCCTTGGGGGTGTTTCGATAGGTGCCGCCGTAGTTCATGTGGACGTGCAGGTCGCCGCTGTAGAAACCCCGGGACGGCATGTCGGCGATCCTCTGGAGCGTGGCGCGCACCGGCACGGTGCCGCCGGCGGGGACCGTCACCTGCTTCACGACCGGACGGTGCTCCAGACCCCTGATGATCTCGATCGTCACCGGGCCGGCCGGGACCACCACCTCCGAGCTCCCGTTCGTGTGGAAATAGCTGTACTCGTACCTGCTCCGCGACCGGTCGAACGCCTCATCGGCATGCCGCCAGGCGTCGTCGGGAGCGAAGGCCCGTCCGTCCGGCCCGGTCACCGACACCCTGGCCGGGACGGGCCGGCCGGTCCGGGCGTCGAGGATGGCGAGCTTCACGCGGCCGACCGGGCCCAGGTAGCGCCGGTCGCGCGGCTCCACGCGCTCGCGCCGGCCGCCGGGAATCTCGATGGTCCACAGAGAGGTGTTGCCGTCCTGGTTCGAGATGAACGCGATGCGCCGCCCGTCCCGCGACCAGCGCGGCGAGGTGGCGTCGAAATCGCCGTAGGTGAGTGGCAGCACGTCCCCCCCCTCGTCGGTCATGAGCCAGAGCTGGTTCCACTGGCCTCCCAGGTACGAGCTGTAGACGATTCGACGGCCGTCGGGCGACCAGTCGGGCCTGGCCTTCCAGGTGGTCTCCTCGTCGTGGATCGGGCGCAGCTCCGACCCGGGACTGGCCTTGATCCTGAACAGGCCTCCGGTCCCCCAGATGTGGCCGCGGTTGGAGACGAGGACGATCTCCTTGCCGTCGGGCGACCACGACGGAGAAATGTAATGGTCGAACGGATGGTAGTAATAGCGCGGCAGCCCGCTCTCGTGGTCCTCCGTCAGCCGCTCGAACGCACCGGGCTCCCCCTGATCGTCCAGGGTGACGGTGTGGACGTGGAATCTCCTGTTGAAGACGGTGGAGACAAAGGCGATGCGCCGGCCGTCGGGGGAGAAGCGCGGCTCGACGTTGACCGCTCCGTTCCGGGTGATCGGTCGCGTCTGGCCGGTCCTGGTGTCGAGGAGCCAGAGCTCGACGGCGTCGTCCCGGTACGAGGCAAAGGCGATGAACCGCCCGTCGGGGGACCAGTCCGGCTGGTAATCGTAGCCGGGGCCCGAGGTGACCTGGCGGGCCTCCTTCGTGCCCAGGCGCTGCCGCCAGAGGGACCCCTGCATCGAGTAGACGAGCTCGGCGCCGTCGGGGGACCAGGCGACCGAGCCGGGTCCGGTCGTCGCCTGCGGCAGGTACATCTCGCGATAGTAGTAATGATGCGGCAGCTGGATCTGCTTCAGGACGATTTCGCGGACCTCCGAGCTCTGTCTGGCGGCGATCGGGGTCCCGATCACCGTGAACAGGATCGCGGCGGCCAACCATCCGAAACTCTTTGCGGTGCATCTCATGGGCGCGTCCTCGAACACACTCCGAGGGCGCGGATTATACATAGTGGCGCCGAGAGTGTGGAGAAGAGACCCGTTCACGGGCAGGAGCTGGTCGCGGTCAAGTGTTCATCCGCGAACGCGGTGCGAGGGGATGTCGCCTGCCAAACCCGGCTGCAGCTTGAGGTGGGGGCTGGCTTGAAGCTTGATAACTGGATGACATGGCCCGGGCAGCCGTCGAGCTGGTGATGGTCGTTTCCACACTCTGAGCGCCACTATGCGGATTATACGGGGTTCCGCCGGCCTCTACTCGTCGAGGAGCGAGATGGCCTCGGGATCGATGCCGGGGCGGTGGTCGAGCGGGACGCCCAGGTTGGTGAGGAGCCGGGCCAGAAGACTCGACGTGCGCGGCGCGGCACAGTCGGAGGCGTCGGGAAGGGTCAGCGCCACGAGCGTGCCCAGCCCGACCCTGTACTGGGCGATGCCGGGGGCGATGACCACCGGCGTCACGGCGTCGCCCGCGCTCCGCAGCCGGAACTCCGGGCGTCCATCGCGCCACAGGGGGTCGATGTCGTCGAAGCTGATCCCTTCGAACAGGGCCGCGTCCGGATCCAGATGCGGGCGGAACGGGGTGGATGACTCGAAATAGACCGGAAAGCCGGTGACGGCTCGCAGGTAATTCCCCGACATCGGCTGGGGATTGAGGAGCACGACGGTCCCTCCCTGGCGCAGGAAGCGGGCCATCTCGGCGAGCGGCGGCAGGCCCGGCGTCCCGGACAGGCGCGGGGCGCGCCAATCGCCCGGAACGAGCAGCGCCTCGACCCCCTCGAGGTCGCGGGGGGCCCTGGCAGCGGCCGGAGCCAGGGGCGCAAGGCAGGCCGGGAGGTCGTCCGGAGAGCCGCCGTACATGAACGTCTTCTTCAGCACGGGTCGCTCTCCCAGGAGATAGGCCAGGGTGTTGGCAAGGACCGTCCGCGCCACGGGGTCCAGGTCGAAGTCGGAGCAGAGCGATTCCTGGGCGGCCAGCACCAGGCCCTCGCCGATCGGGACCTCGAGCAGGGTCACTCCCTCCTGCCAGGATGTCCCGCTGCGCGTCCGGATCCCGGCGATGACCCGGAAATTCCCGTGGGCCGGCGGCAGGAGGGGCCGGACCCGCGGAGCGCCGGCGACGCCGGCGGCGTGGCTCGCGGGCGCGACGCCGCGCAGGACCGGATGGTGCGCCGCGAACACCGCCGTGCTGTCCGCCGAACGGGCGAACGAGGGCCACAGCCGCAGATCCTCGCTGAGCGTGCCGGGGAGTGAGGGCTGCTCCAGAAGCAACAGGCGCATCCCGGAGCGGGCGCGCGCCGCGAGGATCGGCCCCAGCGCCTCGCGCCCGCGCGCGAATCCCCCCGGGCCGATGACGATCACGTCGCCCCGAAACAGGGCGAGCCCCTCGAAAGCGGTGAAGGTCTCGCTCTGGATCCCCAGGGCCCGGAGCGCGGGGGCCGCCTTGCCATAGGGATCGAAGAGGGCCACCCGGGCGCGGTGGAACAGGCCGGTCCGGTCCTGCGCCGGAGCCGCGTCCCCGCTCCCTGACTGTCCGCATTCGGGCGCGAGAGAGCCACCCTCCGCGGAGGAGGCGACGCGCGCGACCACGATGATCGTGAGGATGATCAGAAAGACGAGGATGGTGCGACGCGCGCGTGCGGTGGGCACGAAGTTCCCTCCCGTTACAATCGTGAAATCACTGTCGCCGGCTCACGGCAGCCAATATAGGCAGCCTGACTTCGGAGGGCCATCCGGTTTGGTCTTTACAAGGCCGGGATTCTGTGTGATACGATCCCGCCTCGGGTCCGTGGTTTCAACACCTTTGAGGAGGTCGTCACCGTGTCCTACGTCATCACGGGAAAATGCCTGGGCGAGCGCTACGCGACGTGCGTCGCCGTCTGTCCCGTCGATTGCATCCATCCGGGGGATTACCAGGGGCAGGAGTTCATGATCATCAACCCCGAGGAATGCATCGATTGCGGGGCCTGCCTGCCGGAGTGTCCGATCGAGGCCATCGTGGAAACGGAAGAGGAATCTCCCGAGTGGGCCGTGATCAACAAGGACCTGACGCCGTCCTTCAAGCCCAACCCGGCCGTCGTTCCGCGGCCGGCGAACGACCCTCCACGGAGACCCGAGAACAAGCTGCGCGGCTGATCTCCTCGAAGGGAAGCGCCGTGACCCTTCCACGCCGCCGCCTGCGCCGCCGCCCGCGGCGGTTCTCCCCGCGTCCGCGCGCCGGGACCGCCTGCGTCCTGGTCAGCGGCGGCCTCGATTCCGCCGTGCTGCTCCGCGACTTCTCCCGCCGCTATCGCCGCGTCCAGCCCCTTTACGTGCGCGCCGGCCTGCGCTGGGAGAGGGCGGAGATTGCGAGCCTTCGGGCCTTCCTGCGCGCCCTGCGGTCGCCCCGGCTCCTGCCCCTTGCCTTCGTTCATGTTCCGATGTCCGATCTGTACGCCGGCCACTGGAGCACGACCGGCCGCCACACGCCGGGCTTCCATGCCGGCGACGAGTCGATCTACCTGCCGGGCCGGAACCTCTCGCTCCTCTCGAAGGCGGGAACCTTCTGCGCCCTGCGCCGCATCCCGGTCCTGGGATCCGGCATCCTGAACCTGAACCCGTTTCCGGATGGCACGCCGGGGTTCTTCCGCGCCATGCAGGAGGCGCTGCGACGGGGACTCGGGACGCCGATCCGCATCCTGACCCCCTTCCGCGGCCTGGCGAAGGACGACGTGATCCGCCGCGGCCGCGACCTGCCATTGGAGCTCACCCTGTCGTGCGCCAATCCACGGCACGGGCGGCACTGCGGCCGCTGCTGCAAGTGCGCCGAGAGGGTGTGGGCGTTCGGCCGGGCCGGAGTGCCGGACCGGACTGACTATGCGCGGGGTCCGGGAGCGGCCGTGCCGGGATCGACCGGCACCTCGCTCCGGCCGGCGGGCTGGCGCGACAGGACGACCCGCGTCGCCCCGAAGAACGCGACGAGGGCCAGGTAGGAATTGGCGAAGAGGACGAACCCTTCAGGAATCCCGGGCGGGGCCTTGAGGCCGTCCGGCCCCTGGGCGAAATGCAGCGCCCCTCCGAGCACCATCATCACCATGAGAATCAGCAGGAGCCGCCGCGATTCGACGGGACAGGCCCGGAGGAGCCGCAGGCCCTCGCGGATATTCGGGCGCCATTCCCCCCGGGTGCGCGACAGGACGCACAGCGGGGTGGCGTAGAGGGCGAGGATCTGCGTTCCGAAGCCCAGGAAGGGCCCTGCCCAGTACACGACCTGCGCGAACGACTTGTCGAACGGCGCACCCCCCCCCACCGGCGAACTGGTAGACGGCCGCCGCAAGCGCCGTGACGCCGTACACCGCGACATCGATCTTGATCGACAGCCACACGAGAGGCAGGAACAGTCCGATCGCCCAGCGCACGGCGGTGTGGCTCACCGCACCCCCCGCGGCCGACTGGTAGACCAGCCCCAGGATGCAACAGACCGTGGTAAAGAAGACCAGGAAGGAAGCCAGGATGAGCGGCAGCCCTTCGGGGTCTTCCCCGGACCAGTGCACGGCGAAGCGCAGGAACAGCTCGACGAGGGTGTAGATGCCGACCAGGTGGAAATGGGCGTTGATCGCGGAGAAGCTCTCGCGCAACGTCACCGTCTAGGAGCCTGCCCGAGTATTCGGCCGGGCCGTCACCGGGACAGAGAGGGGGAGTACGACGCGATCGAGCTGCTGGTTTCCCACAGGCGGACCGCCGAGACAGGGAGGCCGCGGGAGACGGCATGGTCGAAGACCACCCGGGCAATCGCCTCGGCGGTGGGATCGTTCTCCATGAGGAAGACCGGCTCGTCATGCTTCAGGAGCAGCGGCACCAGGGGGTCGTCCTTGTGGAGCAGCATGCGGTGGTCGAGGTTCTGGTCGATCCACTCCTTGACGATCCGGCTGATGTCCGAGAAATCGGCCACCATCGATTGATCGTTGAGGCTCGGCGAGGTCAGCTCGATCTCGACCCGGCCGTTGTGACCGTGCAGGTGGGCGCACTTCCCCTTGTAGCGGAGCAGGCGATGCCCGTAGCAGAACTCGATGCTTTCGGTGACCCGGTACATGGAGACAGGAACGCTAACACAGTCCCGGAAGACCGGTCAAACCGCATCTCCGGGGATGGCGGCGAGGACCTTGCGGACGATCGACGAGGTCGGGACGCGGTGCAGGTCCTTCGGGGCGACCCAGCGATAGCGGCCCCTCACGGGCTCCGACAGGAGGCGGGCCGCGTGGACGTCGATCCGGAGGCGGCGATAGGTGATCGCATGGCGTACGGTCGCCAGAGGCCTCTCCAGATGAAGGCGAAGTCCGTCGGCGGAGCCGCCCGGTCCTGCCGCCGGGAGCTCCCAGAGCCCCTGCATCAGGGACCCGTCCCGACGCCGGATCAGGAGGAGCCGCCCACCACGCGACACCAGGGCCACGGCGGATCGGACTTCGACCGGCCGTCTCCGGCGCGGCGGGGGCGGAACGGTCGTTTCCAGGCCGGCGGCGCGCGCGGCGCAGCGGCGGGCGACGGGGCAGCGAACGCAGGCGGGGCGCCGGGGAAGGCAGACGGTTGCGCCCAGCTCCATCAGGGCCTGGTTCAGATCGCCCGGCGTGGCCGACTCCCCCGCGACGAGGGCAGCCGCGGCGCTCCACAGTCGTCTCCGCCCGGCGGCGGAGCGCCCGTTCCTGACGAGCAGCAGCCGCGACAGGACGCGGGCCACGTTGCCGTCCACCACCGGCAGGGGGAGGGAGTAGGCGATGCTCAGGATGGCGCCGGCCGTATACCGCCCGATGCCGGGGAGCGCGAGGGCCTCCTCGAGGAGGCGGGGGAAGCGGCCGCCGTGTCGCGCGACGACGATCCGGGCGGCCCGGTGCAGGTGACGGGCGCGGCGGTAGTAGCCCAGGCCGGACCACGCGGCGAGGACGTCGTCCAGCCTCGCCGAGGCGAGTGCCCGGGCGGTCGGGAAAGCGCGCAGGAAGCGCCGGTAATACGGGACGACGGCGCCGACGGTCGTCTGCTGCAGCATGATCTCGGAGATCCAGACACGATAGGGGTCGCGGGTTCGGCGCCACGGGAGGTCGCGCCGCCCCGATCGGTACCAGGCCAGGAGGGCTCTTCGCAGGACACCGGCGTCGCGCGGCGAAAGGGTCACGCCGCCGATTATAATGACGAAATGGCCGACGATTCCGGACGCCCCGCCGGGCCGGATCTCTCCGTGACCCTGCATCCCCGGAGCTACCGGGGAAGCACGTACGTCTACCCGGTCCTGTCGCGCCGGGCCCGCGGCATCTCGATCGGCATCAACCTCAATCCCGACACGATCTGCAACTTCGACTGCATCTACTGCCAGGTCGACCGGACGACGGAGCCCCGGGTGCGCCGCGTGGACGAAGAGCGCCTGCGCCTCGAGCTGGTGGCGCTCCTCCGGGAGGCGCGGAGCGGCGCCCTGTTCGAGCGGCCGGAATTCCGATCGGTGCCGGACCCGCTCCGGATCGTGCGCGACATCACCTTCGCGGGGGACGGCGAGCCCCCCTCCTACGCGAATTTCAAGGGGGTCGTCGAGGACGTGCTGGCGATCAAGAAGGCGGAAGGGTTCGGCGACCTCAAGGTCATCCTGCTCACCAACGCCACCCTCATCGATCGCCCCAAGGTGAAGGAGGCCATGCGCCTCATGGATCGGGACCACGGCGAGTTCTGGCTGAAGCTCGACGCCGGCACCGAGGACTACTATCGGCTGGTGGACCGGACGACGATCCCGTTCGCCAAAGTGCTCGCCAACATCCTGGACGCGGCGCGCGAGCGGCCCGTCGTCCTGCAGTCGCTGTTCATGCGGGTCCGGGGCCAGGGGCCGGCGCCGGACGAGATCGCGGCCTACTGCGACCGGGTCTCCGAGATCGTGTCGGGGGGCGGGCGCGTCAGCCTCGTCCAGGTCTACACCGTGGCCCGGCCGCCCGCCGAGACCTTCGTCGCGCCGCTTGCCGATCCGGAGGTGGAGCGGATCGCCGAGGAAGTGCGGCGGCGCGTCCCGTCGATTCCCGTCGAGACGTTCTACAGCGGCGGGCCGTCCTGAAGCCAGTTCAGGGACACCGGCCCGGGTCGACCCGGGGCAGGCCGTCCGCCCCCAGGGGCGCCGAGAACACCGCGAATCCGCGACCCCGCCGCGCGTAGCGCGCGTCCCGGACCACGATGTCGCGCCCGCCATCCGCTCCCGGCTCGAGGGCGACGAAGGGGAAACGGAAGAACTCACGGATGGCCCCGCCGGCGCAGCCGGCCCAGAGCGCCTCGGCCGCCCGATCGTCGAGCCGGCGCTCGAAACGCGTCCAGGTCGCGTCCCCTGGATCGAGCGCCCGGAACACTCCGACGACGCGGTGGCGGATGGTCCGCTCGTCGATGACCATCCCCTCCCAGCGGAGCGGATCGGCGGGACGCGGGAGGGCGGCGAATTCCATTCGCATCACGCCGCCGGATGGGATGGACGGCCCGCGCGCCTCGGCGAGGGCCAGCTGGCCGAGACGCGCGAGCGCGACATCGTGCGCGACGGCGCACAAAGAGACGTAGCCGAGGACGACACCGATGGCGGCGACGGCGACCCCGGGGCCGGCCGGGCGGGAGCGCCGCGCCACGCCCCGGCAGAGGGCCACGGTCACCGCCAGTCCGGCGGCCCACGCCGCGCGGCTGGCCACCGGCACGACCGGCGTCGAGAGCACCACGATCGCCGCGGCGACCGCCCCCATCCCCCACGCGAGGTTGCGGCGGCGCGTCCCCGGCGCCGTCACGAAGACGGCGCCTCCGAGGACGAGCCAGAGCCACGGGTCGACGATCGCCAGAAGGTCTCCGTAGAACCAGGTTCCGCTCCAGGGAAGGAGCAGGCGGACGCCGTACGAGTTGAGGGCGTCCAGCGCCCCGTGGCTGAAGACGCCGAGCGCCGAGGCGAGGAGGAGGGGGCCGGAGCGCGCCCTCGCGGCCTCTCCGCGGCCGGCGAGAAGGCGGTCGATCAGAAGGAGGGCCGCCCAGAGGCCCAGGGTCAACAGGACGAGTCCCGCAAGGGCGTGGGTGACGCCGCGATGGAGGTGGAAATAGGTCAGGGGATTCCGGAAGCTGCTCCAGGCCAGGTCGACGTCGGGAAGATTCGCGCCGACCACCAGGGCGGTGGTCGCAAGGCGCGAGGCCCTGCCGAGTCCGGCGCGGGCGAGCGCGAGACCGGCGAGCGTGTGGCTGACGTTCTCCATCGGCCTGCTAGAATGCCAGGAGCATGAAGTCGAACTCGAGACGATCGCCGCGCCAGGCGGGTGCGCGGCTGTGGAGGGCGCTGAACGTCCGCTTCGACGATTTCCGCGTCTGGTACAAGATCACCTACCGGCGCGGGCGGGTCCTGGCCACCGAGGGGGATGCCTGGCAGGCGCTCGACGCGACGGCCCACTTCGAGGACCCGTCCCTCTTCTATCACGGAAACGGCACGGTCCCGAAGGTGAGCCGGCAGAGCGTCGGGCGGATTCCCGGGGCGGAAGTGATCCGGTTCACCTTTCCGACGCTGCATCCGCTGCCGTTCCCCGAGAGCAACGTGGCCGTCGGCCGCTTTTACCGCAACCGGCGCGCACCGGGAGCCCCGGTCGTCGTGATCAGCCACGGCTGGGCGCACAAGACCCTCAAGACGATCGAGCACCTGTACGTGCGGCCGTTCGTCCGCGCCGGCTTCTCGGTCGTCTTCGTGGCGCATCCGCTGCATTTCGAGCGCACGCCGCCCGGGACGTACAGCGGCGAGCTGGTGGTCTCGGCCGACGTGGTGCTCACGGTCGAGGCGTTCCGCCAGGGGATCGTCGACATGATCGGCGCCGTCAACTGGCTGCGCGCCGAGGGACACGGGACCATCGGGGTGTTCGGGTACTCGCTCGGGGCCTACCTCGCGGGGATCATGGCGGCGGTCAGGGACGACTGGGCCTTCGTCGTTCTCGGCGGCGGAGGCGATTCACCGGTCTCGCCCATCCTCGACACGCCGCTCGGGAGGAACATCCGGGAGGATCTCGCCGCGTGCGGCATGCTCGATCGCGGCCGGCTGTCGCGCGCCTGGAAGGTCATCTCCCCCGCGGCCTTCTCGCCCCGCGTGCCCAGGGAGCGCATTCTGATGATCGCCGGGCGATACGACCGGATCATGCTGCCCGCCTCGGTCCGCCGCCTGTGGCGCGCCTGGGGGCGCCCGCGGATACGCTGGATGAACCGCGGTCACTACGCCCTGCTCGCCACCAACCGCGGGCTCTTGGCGGAGGCCATTCCCTTCATGAAGCGGACGGCGCCTTGCGATTGAGGTCCGGAGCGGCGCGGGCTCCGAGGATCGCGAACCAGGTGTAGACGCAGTTGGCGATCGTCAGGACGATCAGGGTCATCATGACCACGGTGAGGCCGGCATTGAGGTAGTTCTGGAAGCGAGCGCCGGCGGTCGCCGCCAGGCGGGCGCGCGGCAGGAAGTTATCGGTGATCGACAGCCAGCCGGCGGTGAGCGTGGTGACGGCGACGAACGCCAGCGGCAGGAGCGTCGTCCAGGCGTAGCGCGCCTTGCCCGATCGGATGATCACCGTCGTCCCGATGGACAGCGCCATGGCGGCCAGCAGCTGGTTGGCGATGCCGAACATGGGCCAGATCGTGCTGATCGTCCCGGTGTGGATGAACAGGCCCCATGCCGAGACCACCAGGAGGGACGCCACCACCGCCCCCGGAAGCCAGTCGGTCCGCTCCAGCGGGCGGTAGATTTTCCCGAAGAACTCCTGCAGGAGAAAGCGCGCCACGCGCGTCCCGGTGTCGATCGTCGTCAGGATGAAGAGCGCCTCGAACATGATGGCGAAGTGGTACCAGTACGCCATCAGCCCGCGCATTCCGGGAACGTTCGAGAAGACGTGGGCCATGCCCACGGCGAGCGACACCGCCCCGCCGGTCCGACCGGCGACCTCCTCGCCGACGTCGCTGGAGAGCTGCGGAAGGTTTTCGACCTGCATCCCGAGCTTCCCGAACTCATCGGGCGGCACGTTGATGGCGAAATAGTCGGCGGGACTCAGGGACAGGACGGCGATGAAGGCCATGATCCCGACGAACCCCTCGCACAGCATGGCGCCGTAACCGATCGGCCGGGCATGGCTCTCCCGATCGATCATCTTCGGGGTGGTCCCCGACGCGACCAGGGAGTGAAACCCGGAGATCGCGCCGCAGGCGATGGTGATGAAGCAGAAGGGGAAGACCTTCCCGGGAATGATCGGCCCGCCGCCCGCGACGAACGCCGTGAACGCGGGCATCCTGATCTCGGGAGCGACGATGAACACGCCCAGGGCCAGGGCCGCCACCGTCCCGATCTTCATGTAGGAGGACAGGTAGTCGCGCGGGCACAGGAGCATCCAGACCGGCAGCACCGAGGCGATGAAGCCGTACGCCGCCAGGGCGAGGGTGATCTGCCCGCGCGACAGCGTGAACCATGGCCCCAGGAACGAATCCGCGACGAAGCGCCCGGCGATGACGGCGAGGAACAGCCCGATGACGCCGATGATTGTCCCGCTGCGGTACGCCCCGGGCCGCCAGCGGTACATGTAGAACCCCATGAACAGCGCGAGGGGGATGGTGACCGCGATGGTGAACGTCCCCCAGGCCGAGTGCTGCAGCGCGTTGACGACCGACAGCCCGAGGCCCGCGAGCGCGATGACGATGATGAACAGGATCGCGAGCATGGCGGTCAGCCCGGCCAGGGAGTTGACCTCGGTCCGGGCGATCTCCGCCAGCGATCGGCCGTTTCTGCGCATGCTGGCGGTCAGGATCGTGAAGTCGTGCACCGCCCCCCCGAGCACCACGCCGACCAGAAGCCACAGGAGGCCGGGGGCCCAGCCGAACTGGGCCGCCAGCACGGGGCCGATCAAAGGCCCCGCGCCGGCGATGGCGGCGAAGTGATGGCCGAAGAGGACCCACTTGTTGGTCGGGTGGTAGTTCTGGCCGTCGTTCAGCCGGTGGGCCGGAGTCGGACGGGAGTCGTCGAGAGCGAACACCCGCGCGGCGAGAAACGCCGAATAGTACCGGTATCCAATGCTCAGAATGCAGATCGCCGCGATGAGGATCGGCAGGGCATTCATGGCGTGATGCTACCAGAAGAGACCGGCGGTGAGAGGTTATAATGCCTCCCGTGACACAACCTCAGACCGAGCAGGCGTCGGCGCCGGTTCTCTTCGAGACGGCCCCGGATCGCTACCGCCACTGGCGGCTGGAGCTGCAGGGGGACACCGCCCGGCTGGTGTGGGACGTGCAGGAGAGCCAGCCGTTCCGTCCGGGGTACGCGCTCAAGCTCAACTCGTACGATCTCGGAGTCGACATCGAGCTGGCCGACGCGGTCAGGCGCCTGCGCTTCGAGCATCCGGAGGTTCGGGCGGTCGCCATCGTTTCGGGCAAGGAGCGCGTCTTCTCGGCCGGCGCCAACATCCACATGCTGGCGTCGTCCTCGCACGCCTTCAAGGTGAACTTCTGCAAGTTCACCAACGAGACCCGGCTCGCCATCGAGGAGGCCTCCGCCGCCTCGGGGCAGCGCTACCTGGCGGCGTGCAACGGCATCGCCGCCGGCGGCGGCTACGAGCTGGCGCTCGCCTGCGACGAGATCCTGCTGGTGGACGACGGCAACTCGGCGGTGAGCCTCCCCGAGGTGCCGCTCCTCGGCGTGCTCCCGGGCACCGGCGGTCTGACCCGTGTGGTGGACAAGCGGCGCGTGCGCCGCGACCACGCCGACATCTTCTGCACGCTCGCCGAGGGGGTGAAAGGGCAGCGGGCGGTGGACTGGCGGCTGGTGGACGCGGTGGCGCCGAAGAGCCGCTTCGACGCCGCCGTGAAGGAGCGGGCCGCCGTCCTCGCCGCCGCCGACAGGGGGCCGCAGGCGCCGCCGCGGCGCGGGCCGGGGGTGGCGCTTCCGCCCCTCGAG